>JAWXAX010000300.1 GCA_034439735.1 Rhodothermales bacterium
CGCGCCGCGGCGCGGGCCTGCGCGGCCAGCACCACCTTGTCGACGATCCGACGTGCTTCGCGCGGATGATCCTCCAGCCACTGCGCCAGCTTCTCGTTGATGAGTACCTCGACCGCGCTCTGCACGTCCGAGTTACCCAGTTTGGTCTTGGTCTGCCCCTCGAACTGCGGCTCCGCAACCTTCACGGACAGGACGGCCGTGAGCCCCTCGCGGAAGTCGTCGCCGGAGAGTTCGATCTTGACGTTTTTCAGTAGATTATTACGATCCGCGTACACCTTCAGCGTGCGCGTCAGACCGCGGCGGAAGCCTGATACGTGCGTGCCTCCCTCGTGGGTGTTGATGTTGTTCACGAACGAGAGCACCGTCTCCGCATACCCCGTGTTGTAGCGCATGGCCAGCTCCACGGGCACCTCGGTGTCTTCCTCCGAGATGTAGATCACCTCGTCGATGAGGGGCGTCCGCGCTTCATCGAGGTAGGTGACGAAGGCGCCGAGCCCCCCTTCGAAGTGGTAGTCCTCGCGACGGAGGTCGACATCCTCTTCCCTTCTATCCTCGAGCGAAATCTTGATCGTCTTGTTCAGATAGGCCAGCTCGCGGAGCCGCTCGTCGAGCGTATCGAAGCGGTAATCCAGCGTCGTGAAGATGCTCGCGTCCGGCCAGAAATGCACGTGGGTGCCGCCGGACTCGCCCGGCTCCATGTCCCGAATCCGCGCGACTGGCGCAACGGGTTTGCCGATCCCGAACTCCTGCCGCCAGACGCCGCCATCGCGCATCACCGTGGCGATGAGTGTCGTCGAGAGCGCGTTCACGCAGGAGACGCCGACGCCGTGCAGACCGCCCGAGACCTTGTAGGTGTCTTTGTCGAACTTGCCACCGGCGTGCAGCGTCGTCATCACGACTTCGAGTGCGGACACGCCTTCGGTTGGATGCAGATCCACCGGGATACCACGGCCGTTGTCCTGCACCGAAACCGACCCGTCCTCATGGATGATTACGTCCACCGTATCGCAATACCCGGCCAACGCCTCGTCGATCGAGTTGTCCACCACCTCATACACCAGGTGGTGCAGGCCCCGAACCCCCACATCGCCGATGTACATCGCCGGGCGCTTGCGCACCGCTTCGAGCCCTTCGAGGACCTGGATGTTGGAGGCGCCGTACGCATTGACGCCGCTGTTTGAACCTACCGAGTTTGCTTCCGCGGCCATAGGGTATATTTCCGTTGTGCTGATTTAAGCCGTACTGCAACGCACAGCCAGGCAGTACGTTTCGAGCGCCGGCCCGCGGCGATCCAGAAGCCGCTTTACACTGCATTCTTCGAATCTTGCCTATTTTTTTCTTCCAACAGGGTATGCCTCACCCCTCGATCGCGTCTAGATAGATAAGATCCCACAGATAGCGAACGCACATGAAACGGACCGTTACCCTGCGTCCTGGCGCCCGTGGCACCAAAACCCTGCACGCGCAATTCGGCGAAGAGCTGATGTATGTGCGATACCGCTACGACGCCGGCATCCACAAACGATTCAAGACGATCGAACTGGTCGTCGACGAGAAACACTGGCTGCCCCGGCGCATTCGCGATATGCCCGTGTGGGTGCATCTCGCCTTCGACGAACGTGAGCTCCGCCGAGAAGTCGCCCGCCTGGGCGGGCGGTGGGACCCCGACCGCCGGCTCTGGGAAGTACGCTTCGGCGACGTCGAGCGCCTCGGCCTGCAGGCCCGCATCGCGCCCGAAGAGACCGTTGGCGCCTGACCCGCGGCGACGTATCATGCGGGTTCCGACCACCGAGCCGATCATGAAACGTCGCGTCAAAGCCTGGTTACACCGCCGGGGCTGGCTCAAGCCAGCCGAGGACCTCTATTTTAATCTAAAAACCCTCACGCCGGGCATCCTGTACCGCGAGTTGCGTTACCGGGCCTGGCACGCGCCGGACGGTTTCCCCGTCCCCCCCGCCGGTCTGATCAACGACGTCATCGCCGTCCGTTGGAATGCCGTGTATTACGACTCCGGCAAACGGATTGTCGACGACATGGCGGACCTGCTCGCGCGCCACGGACGCTCCTTCGCGTCGTTCGCGGCTATCCTGGACTTCGGCTGCGGCTGCGGCCGGCTCATCCGCCACCTCGACCGCCGCACCGACGCCGCCCTCTTCGGGACGGATTACAATCCGGCCCTCGTCCACTGGTGCCAGAAAAATCTCCCCATCGCGTCATTCTCGGTCAACGCGCTCGAGCCGCCGCTCGCCGGTGAGGCCGGTAGGTTCGATTTTGTCTATGCCCGCTCGGTCCTCACCCACCTCCCCGAACCCCTCGTTTTGGCCTGGATGGATGAAATGCGCCGCGTGATCCGGCCCGGCGGGTATTTCCTCTTCACGATGCACGGCCGGCCCCTCACCCACGGCCTCTCCGCCGAAGACCGCGCCCGCTTCGAGGCGGATGAACTCGCGGTCATCTATACCGCCGCCGCCGGCGAAAACCTGTGCTCCACTTACGCCGCGAAAGGGTACGTCGATCGCCGGCTCATCGACGGGTTCGAGCGGGTCGACTTCGTCGAGGGGCGCCCTGCCGAACACCTCCGCCAGGATATCCACCTCCTCCGTAGAACCGCCTGATGCGGAACCCCTGCCCGCGTAACGACTACGACTATCCGTCCCGATTCCAAAGGCCGATCGTCTCATGAAGCACCTTCCCCTTATCGCCGTCATGATTGCCCTGGGGCTGGCGCCATCCGCCCCGGTAGTGGCGCAATCCACCGAATCGACGCCCGCCGATACGGCATTCACGGCCGCTGACACGACTTTCGCTGACACGACACGTGTCGACACGGCCTTCGTAGGTGGCCTGGGCGCCTGGATGCTCCTGCAGGCCGCCGATTCCCCGCCCACCGCGACGCTCCGCGCCCGCGACGCCGACCGTTACCTCGGAGTCCGGTGTGAGTCCGGCCGGACGTATGCCTTTGTCGCCTGGGATTCCCTCCTCGGTCCGGCCCCGCGTGTGACCTACCGCATCGATGACGGTGAAGCCGTCGAGAGCATCTGGAACGCAGCCGCCGATGGCGATGCCGCTTTTTTTCCCGGCCGCACCGTCGACTTCGTGAGCCGGCTCTCGGCACACGACTCGCTGACCGCCGCATTTACATCCGCCGGCGACTCCACCGCCACGACCTTCGACTTGCACGGTATACAGGCGGCTTTACGCCCCATCCGTGAGTCATGCCGCTGGTAATTTGGCCGATCCGGACCATCCCCATGGATCTCTCACCCTACGCCGCCCTCGGCCTCACCCATCTCCCGCCCGGCACGGTCGACCCGGAGCAGCTCACGGCGTTCTCGCTGGCGCGCGTTGTCGCCGTCAACCGAACCAACTACCTCGTCCACACCGGCGCCGCGGAAATCACCGCAGAGCTGACGGGCAAAATGATGGCCGCCGCCGAGTCGCCGCTCGACTACCCTACCGCCGGCGACTGGGTGTACCTCCAGCTCTTCGACGACGACACCTTCGGCGTCATCCACGGCATCGTGACCCGAAAATCACTGCTGAAGCGGAAAGCCGCCGGCAAAGTGGCCGACGTGCAGGCTATCGGCGCGAATATCGACCGCGCGTTCGTCGTGCAATCCCTCGAAGGCGACTTCAACATCCGCCGGCTCGAACGGTACGCCGCCGCCGTGTACGAAGCCGGCATCGATCTTACCGTGCTGCTCAGCAAGGCCGACCTCGTGGAGCCGGCCGAAACAGAGGCTCGCCTCGCCCGGCTCCGCGAGCTGATGCCCGGCCTGGACGCCATCCCCTTCAGCAATGCCACTGGCCAGGGGATCGACGCCATCGAAGCCCGTCTCGAACCGACGCGGACGTACGGGCTTTTCGGTAGCTCTGGAGTCGGCAAAACCACCCTTCTCAACCGGCTGCTCGGCGAGGACACGTTCGCCACGGGCGACGTGCGCGTGAGCGACAAACGCGGCCGCCACACCACCACCCGCCGGCACCTGACCTTCCTGCCCAACGGCGCCCTCCTGCTCGATACCCCGGGCATGCGCGAACTCGGCACGATTGGGATGGAAGCCGGCATCGACGACGCATTCGACGAAATCGCCTCGCTGGCCGGCCAGTGTAAGTTCAGCGACTGCTCCCATACCTCAGAGGTCGGCTGCGCCGTCCAGGCCGCGCTGGCCGCCGGCGACATCGAGCCAGAGCGCTACGCCCACTACATCAAGCTGCAAAAAGAGTCGGCTTACAACGAGATGAGCTATGTCGAGAAGCGGCGGAAGAACAAGGCGTTCGGGAAGATGGCGAAGGAGATTTTAAAGGGGAAAGACAAGCGTAAAGCTGATAGTTGAGGAGTATCGTCAGGGAGGCGTACTTTCCCGGAATCGCTTACCTGTTTGATACATCAATTTTATCGATGCGAATCATGCTAATCAGGAGTTGAAACGATAAAAAAGGCAATGTCATCTCGACCGTAGGACCGATTTATCGGGCCGAAGCGGAGACACGAGCGCAGCGACTGATGAGCGAAGCGAATAAACCTCCTTATGCCGAGCGACTCGCCCATCTCGAGGAGGTCGCTCAGCTTCCGCATCGGCTGTCGCCGCTGCGTCCGATCGCGATGACAGGCCTGGTTTTAAAAACACCACTCTGCGCCAAACCCAACACTCCATGCCTAATCGCTAACCGTTAGGGCTATGAGAATCACGAGTTGAACGGTTCTAGCGTGACCGAAGTTATGCCCTTTTTGCGTGATTCAACTCCTGATTCGCCTTATCTGTGAGTATATCCGCCCACTTCAAATCGACACTTCGATGAACAGGTACATCGCACTCCTCATCGTCACGACTCTGACCTGGCAAGCCCAGGCGCAGATGCCGTGCGCTGAACTCGAGCAGCTACGTCTTCCGGATGTCAACATCACCGAGGCAACCCTCGTCGAACCTGCCACGCCGCCGGCGCCGGTTACCGTCGCCCACTGCCGTGTCGTGGGCTCTATCGGCGGAACCATCGGCTTCGAGGTGTTGCTTCCCAAGGACTGGAACGGTCGCTTTTTTATGGGAGGCGGTGGCGGATACGTCGGCCAGATCACGAACTCGGCTCAGCCGGCGGTCGACCTCGGATATGCCTCGGCCGGCACAGATACCGGGCATCAGGGGGACGGTCTTGAGGCCGACTGGGCGCTGAACGACCCGGTTGCACAGCTGAACTTTGGCCATCTGGCCATACATCGAACCGCGGAGGTGGCTAAAAGTGTGATCCTTGCCCACTATGGTTCCGACCCCGCGTATTCGTACTTCTTCGGGTGCTCCCGCGGCGGTGGCCAGGCTATGATGGAGGCGCAACGGTACCCGGACGACTTCGATGGGATCGTGGCGGGTGCGCCGGCGATGGACTGGCCCGGCTTCGCCGCGGAATTCATTCAGAACATCCAACTCAACTACCCCGACCCGGCCCATCTCTCAGAGCCCATCATCACAAAAGAAAATCTGGCACTGATCGAGACATCGATCCTGAAAGCCTGCGACGGCCTGGATGGCGTGGTCGATGGCATGATGGAGAATCCCCGGGCATGCCCATTCGATTTAGAAACCGTACCGGCGTGCGAAGCGGGCCGGCCAGGCCCCGATTGCATGACAGCCCTTCAACGTGCCGCCATCGAACGCGTTTATGCGCCGGTTGTCAGCGATCATGGCGTCGTACACCCCGGACAACCGTTCGGGGGGGAGGGCGATTTCGACAACGGCTGGCTACCCTGGATCACGGGGGTTTTTGAACCCGTATTTGCATCGTCGCAGGAGCGATTTCCGAGCCTCCAGTTTGCCTTTGGAACCGAACTGTTCAAGTATTTTGTGTATGGCGACCCGGACTGGGACTACGTGCGGTACGACCTGAATCGCGTGCCAGACGATACTCGAACCGTCGCGCAGATGCTTAATTCGACTGACCCCGACCTGAGTGCTTACAAGACGCGCGGCGGTAAACTGATACTCTGGCATGGTTGGTCGGACCCTGCCCTATCGGCCTACGCCAGCATCGACTATTACAAGGAGGTAGAGGGCCTTGACCCGACCCTGCGCGACTACTTTCGCCTGTTTCTCATGCCGGGTGTGCTTCATTGCGGCAGCGGCGTGGGACCTGATCAGGTCGAGTGGTACACGGCCATTGCAGACTGGGTTGAACGCGGGATTCCACCACAGAAGATCGTAGCCAAAAAAATGAACGCTGAAGGGGATACCGTAATGACGCGACCCCTCTGCCCTTATCCCCAACAGGCCAGGTACATCGGCAACGGAAATACAAATGAGGCATCACGTTTCGAGTGTCGGTAAGGCGTGTTTGGCGTACTGACTGACGTTACGCCTTTACTCGTTGCGCGTTATTCGATCGGTATGAAAATCACGCTCCACAGCGCAACGATGCGTACCAGGACACCAAACGTTCAACGGAAAAACGTGAAACGCGTAACGCCAGGTACTGATATGACGTACCGCTGCGCCTTCCTCAGCATGGACGACCTCGCCGGCTACGTCTGCGACGACCCCCTCGCGGTTGCCGCGATCGAAGCCGCCGGCTGGTCGGTCGACACCCTCTCCTGGCGGGCCGCGGGGGTGGACTGGCGCCGGTACGAAGCCGTCGTCATCCGCTCCACGTGGGACTACCAGGATCACCCCGACGCCTTCCTCGCGGCGCTGAAGGCGATCGATACCTCCGGGACGCGCCTCTTGAATCCCCTCGCCACCGTCCAATGGAACCTGACCAAGCGGTACCTTGCCGAGTTGGAGAGCCGCGGCATCCCTATCGTCCCCAGCGCCTGGGGAGACCATCTAGACGCCGGCACGCTGGATGCGTACTTCGACGCGTTCGACACCCGCCAAATCGTTGTCAAACCCGTCGTCAGCGCCAACGCCAAGGATACCTTTCGCCTGGACCGCGGCAACGAGCCGGCCCTCGCGTCGGCCGCGGCCCGATTTTCATCCGAGGCCTATGTAGCGCAACCGTTTATCCCGGCCATCGTCGACGAGGGGGAGTATTCGCTATTTTATTTCGATGGTGTCTACAGCCACGCCATCCTGAAAACGCCGGCGCCGGCCGACTTCCGGGTGCAGGAAGAACACGGCGGCCGGATCGTGCCCATCAACCCCGAGCCGCTGTTTGTCCGCCGCGCGCAGGACGTGCTCGACGCCGCCGGCGAGCGCCTCCTGTACGCACGCATCGACCTTGTCCGAACATCCAAAAACGACGCGGCGTTGATGGAGCTTGAGTTGATCGAACCCTCGCTCTATTTTCGCATGGACGCCGAGTCACCCCAGCGCTTCGCACGCGCTTTTCTCCGTATTCTCCGTGAATGACCCCGGTTCGCCGCCCCCGATCCCGAACCGTCCGTCTCACCGCTCCACCTTCCATGGCTCCCGATCTCCCTTCAGCCGCCGACGAAAACCTCCTCGTGCATTTTAGCTGGGCGCAGAGCCGCACCCCGGGCATGCGCCTCGCCGCTGGCGACGACGTCACCCTCGTCGACAGCGGCCTGCCCTGCGACACCTTCAACGCCGCGATCCGCACCCGAATGGCACCCGATGCCGCCCCGGCGCGCATCCTGGAATCCATCGACTGGTTCGCCCGGATGAAACGGCCATTTTCCTGGTGGGTCGGCCCGGCCGACACGCCCGATCACCTGGGCAAGCTGCTGGTGGATGCCGGCCTGGAGTGGTACCAGACCGACCCCGCCATGGCCGCCGACCTCGACAACCTCGCCCCGGTCGACATCGCCCCCGGCGGCCTCGAAATCCGCCGCGTGACCACCCTGAAGGAACTCCTCGCCTTCGCGCACATCAACGCGGCCCACTGGTCGCCTCCCGAGCGATTCGTGATCCGCTACTACGTGCTCGCCGCCGAGGCGCTCCTCGCGCCCGATTCCCCGATCTGGCTCTACAACGGCTACCTGGACGGCCGGGCCGTCGCCACGTCCGAGCTAACAATTGGCGGCGGAGTAGTGGGGTTGTACAACGTCTCCACCGACCCCGACTTCCGCCGGCGCGGCATCGGATCGGCCATCACCATGAAGCCGTTGCTCGACGCGCGCGACGCCGGCTTCACCACCGCCATCCTCCAGGCCGAACCGGATGGCATTGGCGTCTACCGCAAGCTGGGGTTTGAGGTGTTTGGGGAGGTGACGGAATTCAAGCCGCCGGCTGTGTGAGCCGGTTTTCAAGTGATCAATAATCCACTCGCCACACATGCACGGCGCGATCGGCCAATCGCTGCTGCCGTTTCTCCAGCAAGGGCCACGTCCAGGTCTCCGGCGCGGCGTCGACCACCGCTCGCGTCAGGGCGTACACGGACTTCCGGTAGATGTCCATCTTCGTAACGTACCCCATCGGACCCAGCTGCCGGTTTTCGGCGGCGGTGAGCAGGGTCAGATTTCCCCGGGTTTGCGTTTCGCGGCGAGACCCGCAGGGTTTTTTCACCTCCCCGACAGGAACACCGCGGCGCCCCGGAAACCTTTCGGGTCTACCTACCCCGGTGACCTCCGTCATCCCGCATCCTTCCACCAGAGTACAGAGCCCGACCGCCCCGCCATTCTCCAGCCTCTTCGCTTAAATAAGAATCTGCGTCATTCTCAGAGCAGTTTTTAAGGGGGCGCGAAAACGACGCGAAAACCGATGTCGAGGTTGACGTAGTCGGGATCGCTGCCGTTCCGGCGGGCGCAGCGGACGCCCTCAGCACCACCGTCGAACGAGCCGCCGCGCAGGACGCGCGACGCGTTATCAGTAAGCATTTCGGAATCTTTCCATTTACTTACGTGCTTATCATAGTCGGCTTTCGTGTTGACCGTTCGGCTCCACTCGGATACGTTGCCGGCCATCTCGCGCACCGCGTAGGGACTTGCGTCTTTCGCAAAACATCCCGTGGTGGACGTTGATCCGATTTTTGTCTCGCCGTAGTTGCAATCGCCCGGAGCGATCTTGTCACCCCAGGGGTACATCCGTCCCGAATTTGTATTGGCTACGAGTCCACTCTTAGATGTATCATTCGAGAGCGTGGAAAGTGGAAACGCATGGATCATAACTTCCTGCAGTTCGAGCCCCCCTCGTGCCGCTTTTTCCCATTCGGGTTCGTTAGGTAACACGATCGCTCCCCCTGGGGGAATCCATTTCTGGAGACGTGCCTGTTCCGTGAACCAGGTCACATACGCCAGCGCTTCGTACCAGCTGACGCCAACCACCGGGTGGTTCAGGAGTCCGAAGGGCGCTCGGTACGGATATGGCGCAGTGCGACCTGAATTCTTGATAAACTCCCAACCCGCGTCCGTCCACCACTGCCGAGTCCCGTACCCACCATCCTTCGTAAAAGACGCGAACTGCGCGTTTGTCACCGGGTACTGGCCGATCCAGTAGTCGTAGGGGACGTTGATCTCGCGCTTGTCATCCCCCATCAAAAACGGCCCCGCCGGCACAAAGCAAAACCGCATCCCCTCGATCGTCATCACCTCGGGGCGTGGGTCTCCGAGGGCGGCGAGCACCCGGCCGGCTTCGGCGCGTTCGATGGGGGGGAGTTTTCCACCAAGGACACCCACCAACTGGTGCTGCAACCGGTGGAGGAGCACCTCCCCCTTTTCCATATCACCGGGATCCTGCGCCACTTCTTCGCGCCCCACGATCTTGGCCATCTGCGAGGCCCAGAGGATCAGCCGTTCGTCGCGCTCGGAGCCGCCTGCCTCCCGAGACAACTGGGTGGCCAGGTTCAGAATGCTGTTTTTGTTTTTCCGATTGATCGCCAGCTCTTCGATGCCCTGGATCACGGCCTCGCTCCAGTACTCGCCGAATCGAGCCAGCAACCGAAGCCGATCAGCCGCTCCCCGTTCGCCGATCACATAACAGCCGGCCAGATACTCTTGGAAGGTCCGGTGGGGAAACCCGTAACTCGCCGGCCGCACCGCGTTTTCGCCGCGGCCTATGAGCAGGCCGGCCCGCTGATCCACATAATCCAGGAACTGCGTGGCCAGCGACTCGTGCCCGAAATAGGCTTTGTCGCTTAGCAGTTCGATGGTGCTGGCACGTGGCAAATCGGCCGCTTTATCCGCGACCCGTGCCAGGTGAGCTTCGTAAGCCAGGCGCTCCATGACGGTCCGCATCCGCGCCTGCTTCTCGGCCAGAAACGCCGACAGCTCCGTGGAAACGCCGGCCCGGCCTTCCTGCCAGCGTTTGAGCAGGAGCTCCACCGCCAGATTGTACAGGAGCACCCGCTCCTCGGGGAGTTTCTTTTGCTGCTGGTGGATGATCGTCATGGTGGTCAGCAGCATCGGGTTTTCGGCGAGGCTGAGGAGGGGCGCGCGCGTCGCAACATCCTGCAAATCTGCTATGCGGGCATCCACCCCATCCGCTTTCACCCGTTGCAGCTTCTGCTGAGCCCGATACCACTGCTCCGCAAACGCCTGGATCTGCTCTTTACCAAGGCGGGCCAGGGTGTAGGTCGGCACCTCGTCAAATACGGACTCGCCGCTGTACGACCGAACGCGGCAAGTAACAAAAACGCGTTTGAGTTGAAACTGATTGAGCGCCGCGCCAACCGCCTCCCGCACGAGCTTACGTTGCTCGTACGGCACCTCGTCCATGCCATCCAGCACCAGGAACACGCGCCGCTCCACAAAGGCCTGCTTAACCCCGTCGACGAACTCCGGAACAAGCAGCGTACGCGCCTGCTCGGCGGCGAGATCGGCGATTTTGCCGGCGAGGAATCGCCGCCTTGAGAGGGTATCCGCCGGCAGTTTTTCGTGCGCGAGAAGCGCCGCGAGGTCACGAAGCAGCACCAGCGCAGGGAGGAGTCCACCCGTATCCGGCAGCAGCGGCTCCGCGCCATCGAGTTCGGTGTCGGCCAGATTGGCCAGCAGCAACTTAACAAACGAACTTTTGCCCGATCCCGGGTCTCCAAGCAGTACCAACTGGCCTGCATCCCGTACGGCCTCCAGCGCGGTCATCCGATGGGTGTCTTCCAGCGCTTCCAGGCCTCGCTTCAACTGCTCCGGATCCTTTTCGAAGGCATCCAACGAGATAAAAACCTGATCGAGGGTGACGGCGCGTTTATCGAAGCCCTTGAGGTCGCCCAAGACGTCGAGTGGGATTTGCAGACAGTCGCTCTGCAAGGCTTTCAGGTAATGGCGGCGCGATTCGGAGGAAACCGCCCGAGGGGGAGGAGGTGCGGGAGGCGGTGTTTTATTCCCGGCTATCTTCTCGATGGTGGCATCCAGGTGTCTTTCGACCTTTTTGGTGAAGTCGGCGAGATCCGTGTAGGTCCAGAAAAGCCCTTCTTTTCCCACATTTTCCCGGAAAGCCTCCACTTTCTCTTGCTGCTCTTTCCGCTCGATCAGCTCCTTCATCGTGTGCGACTTCAAACTGAAGTTATCTTCGCGCTCACAGAAGTAGAGCATCACCGGCCGGCTGTTGTCCGCCTGCCACCTCGCATACGCGTCGTAAAACTCCGCCTCCGAGCCCGATTCATGGTTGCCGGTGGGTGTTCCGAAGCGGAGCCAGAAGATGCCGATGTAGATGTGGTACTCGCCGATCTGGTCAAAGAGGTTGGTCTGGATGTCGCCCAGCCCGGGCCGGCCGTGAGTTTCCCATCGGCGGGGCTCCATGTGGACACTGAGCCTATCGCCATGGCGCGTCTGGAGCGTGTTCTTGATGAGATCCTCCAGCGCGTCGCGCTCGGCCACGACGTCCCCGGGAGAGGAAATGAAAATGCGGATCTGGTCGACGGTTGGCAGTTCGGGCATGGAGCAAGGCGACGGCGGGTTAGACCTCGCTAACTTACACGCCGGCCGCGCCTCGCGCAAGGAGACCCGAAGGGTTTTCAACCGCCTCGACGGGAACACCGCCGCGCATTGGAAACCCTTCGGGTCTGGGCCGCGACCTGGAGTAGCAAGCCTAAAGCATCGATCTGTCGCTCACGCCCGGATTCTTTTGCCCCCGCCGGCACCCCACACGACCCGAAACGGCACACCCAACTCCTTCAGCAGCGCCTTTTGCAGACCCACCGTGTTGCCATACCGCACATGGTTGCACCACCCGTCCACCGAGGCCTTCCGCTCCGTGCGATCGACTGCGCGCAGGATACCCTTGAGCTTCCGCCGGTAGTGGATGCCCTTGCGGCGCTTGAGGCGGACGTGCTCCGGCCGGATCACGAAACCGAGGAACGGGATGCCCTCGATGACCGGCATCGGGTGTGCTTCGGGATGCAGGTTCAGCGCGCATCGCGGAGCGATGCCGCATTTTAGGCCGGCGTTTCAACGCCGGACTCCGTAAACGACACCGTCTCTCCAACACCGTCTCTCCAACACCGTCTCTCCAACACCGTCTCTCCAACACCGTCTCTCCAACACCGTCTCTCCAACACCGTCTCTCCAA
>JAWXAX010000301.1 GCA_034439735.1 Rhodothermales bacterium
CCCCCCACCCACCGACGCGAGGTCGAGCTTCTTCGCCACGCGCGACCCGGGCCGGGCGATGCGGCGCATCGGGGAGGCGACAGCGGCGCGGGGCACGGGGCTGGCCTTCTGCACAAAAAAGCGGGTCTTCCCATCCACCAGCACGCGCCGGTCGAGCGGGGCCGTTAGGGCGAAGAACTGGTCGGGCTGCGCCTCCTTGAGCGGCTGGAGGTGGGTTTCGTACCACACCCACGACGTCTGCACCGCCAGCTGCGCCCACTTGATCTGCTGGTTGGCCTTGAGCACTTCGCCCACCTGTTTCCAGGCGGCCTCCATGTACGTCTCCTGGTTTTGCTGGACGACCTTTGTGCCAAAGCCGGCGGCCGTGCGGAAGCGGGGGTCCAGGTTGAGTTCGTGGATCCAGTTGCGGTCCCGCGGCAGCGGGTTGCCCTCGGGGTCCGTGAGCAGGCGCTGCGTGAGGGCGTGCCAGCGGCCGTAGAGCGGGGCCGTGATGAGTGGATCCGGGTTCGAGCGGATGGCTTCAGGCAGATCGGTAGCGGCGGCGTTGGCGGCGTCGGCGGCCTGGCGGGCGTAGTCGTCGGTAAGGTTGATGAAGGCGGCGAGCCGGCGCTGGAAAATATGCGGGTAGGGCTCGTCCCAGGTCTCGTATTTCTGGACATCGGCCAGATCCTCGTCGCCCAGGGTAGCCTCGGGGATCTGCAGTGCGCCGCCGAGTTTCAGGATGCCACCAAGCGCGGGGTCGTCGATGCCCGGGAGGTTGACGCCGGGCTCCTGGACGTCCATCGGCCGGCGGCCGACGCGGCTGTCCATCGGCTTCGGTTCGAGGAGGCGGACGAGGTACTCGAAGTCCCCCACGGTGCTCGTCCGGAAATACCAGCGGTAATAATACGGGTACGAGGTGCCCTCGGGCCGGCCGGCGGCCTCCCAGGCCGACGCCGTCGCACCCGGCGCCGTCTCGGGGTCCATCCCCAACCCGGCGAGCCGGCCGGTCTCGAAGACCGGCATGACAAACGCGTGGTAGCCGGTGTTGGGCTCCAGCTGGCGGGGGCTGAGGAGGCGTGAATAGGCGAGGTCGGGGTCTTCGGCGAGGGTGTCCTCGAACGCGGCGAGCGCGGGTCCGTTTTCGCCGGCGCCCAGGAAGACGTCGCCCTCGGCGGCGATGAGGCCGCGGTTGACGTGGACGTGCGCCCAGGCCCAGAGGGTGTCGGCCGGCGGGAAGACGTTGGGGTCCTCGACGACGACATACGGCAGCGGCCGGCCGGCGACGCCGACGCCGTCGGTGAACTCGTCTTCCTTGAGCACCACCAGGGCGATCCACGGGCGGAGGCGACTGCCGGCGGCGTCCGGCGCGGCCGGCGTGTAGCGCCAGGGGAAGTCCTCGTCGTAAAAATCGATCCCCGGCAGGTAGTTGGCCTCGAAGTTCGTCACCCAGTTCCGGGGCTCGGTCTTCACCACGGCTTTCGCGTCGATGCCGACGATGTCGCCCGGGCCATAGAGCTGGACGGGGCGGGTGACATCCTGCGTGATTTCGCCGCCGTCGAGCGTGTCGCCGGCGATACGGAGGACGACATCGATCGTCGCGCGCGTCGCGCCGGCTCCGCCGTCGTCCGCCTGGGTGATCTGGTTGGCGATGCCCTGCCGCAGCCAGGGCAGGAAGGTGTAAATGCCCAGGTTTTTCATGCCGCCATGCTCAGTTCAAAGTGGGGGATGACGTGCAGTTCGTCCGCGAGAGCAGGGTTGCCGGCGACGGCGTGGTTCATGTACTCGCGCGCCTTCGCCTCGCTGGTGAACACCGCCTGCCCGTCGAACGCGGCGTTGGTGCTGTTAAACGCCACACCGTAGGCCTCCGCGCCAACGACGATCCGGTCCGTAAACGGCTGGAGCTGGGTCTTGCGGTGGTTGGAGAGCGCCGACTTCGTCGTGGCGTTCCCGTGCAGAAAGAGCGTAAACAGGCTCGCCAGAAAACCGAAAAACGGGACGACGTAGCGCTGGTAGTTCGTGTCGATGATGACGGTCTCGTAGCGCACGTTCCGCTCCGTGATCTTGCCGGTCTTGTAGGCCTGGTCCGCCGCGGCCAGCTCCAGGCCGGCGTCTTCGGACTGGAAGGGCGGCTTCGACAGCTTCTCGGCGTCCTTGAAGTCCTGAAACTGGGCGATGGCGAACGACTCCTCCACATCCGCCACCTTCGCCAGCCCGCCGAGCACCTCGACGGTCACGAAGTCCACGTCGCTCGGCTTCTGGCTGCCGATCTTGTTCAGCGTGAGCCCCAGCGGCACGGCCCGCTGCGACACCTTCAGGGTGCCCACGGGGTGAAGCACAAGGGCCTCGTTATCGACGGGCAGCGGACGGAGGGCGACGAGCAGGTTATTCGCGGCCGGCACGACGGCCGTCCAGTTGTCCAGCTTGTCGAGTTCGCCGGCGATAAGCGCCATCACCTGGATGGGCGGCAGCGCGGTGTTTTCGGCCTCGCCCCAGGTGTAATCAAAATTGACCTTGATCGAAAAAAACAGGAGCGACAGTTCGCCGTACCCCTTGGCCCGCCAGGGGGAGGTGCCTTCCAGGGTGAACCGGAGCGAAATGCTCCACAATCCAACCCCAAATACCCGCAGCGAGACACCACCCGAGATCTCGACGATGAAATAAAACGGGTTAAACTGGAAGAGGGCGTCGAAGCCGATCCATCCCTCCACCTTGAAGTCGCTGAATCCAAAAAACAGCTCCGCGTTGGCGCCGAGCTGGACGGTGTTCGATGTGACGGCGAAGTAGGCGGTGACGCCGATCCGGCCGTACGACTCGTTCAGGATATCCACCGAGATCCGCTTCGGCGTCGGGAATGGCAGCGGCGGCGGGGTGAATGACGGGTGGAAGCCGCCGACGGAGACGACGAAGTTGGCGTCGCTCCCCCAGGCGACCAACACCCCCAGCTCGCCCTCGATGGTCATGAAGAGGATGCGGGATTCGAACAGGCCGGCGAAGAAATACGCCCGCTCCTTGTCGAACTCGATCGCACCGATAAAATTCACCTGGAGTTGGACGAGCGCGAACTCTTCGTCCGGCAACGCCACCTTCAGCACGCCCAGGATGGCGATGTTGCCGGGGATTTCGAAGATGACGCCGAGGGTGAGGCTGATGAGCGTCGGCGTCCCCCACCCCAGCTTCGCCATCGGGCCGATGACGAAGATGCCCTCCTCGACCGGGAAAAAGGCCTGCAGGTCCGAGATGATGCGCGGCGCGTTGGCGATCACATCCTCCGGAAACAGCACACTTTCGATGGCGCCGGTGCGCACGCCCTCGACGAGCGGGTCCAGGTTCATCCGCCGGTTGAGCCCCAGGATGCCGCCCACGCCGAGCAACGTAAATCCGAAGCCCAGCTGGAGGCCGGTCCCGAACTCGGCCGTGATGACGATGAGGAGCGAGAAGCCGCTGGACCCGTCCGGCATCCGGGTGGTGATCAGGGCGATGGCCTTGAGCGTGAGGAAGCCGCTGAACTCGAGCTCCAGCGCGCCAGCGTACTCCTCCTTCTCGAAATCGAAATAGAGATACCCGCCCCCCTTCACCACGCCGGCGTCGATGGCCAGGCCCACCCCATTCGGCGGTTTGAAGCCGAGCGAAAGATCCAGCGGACCCAGGTTGCCCGGCTCGAAGGCGGCGTAGACGCCGATCCCGATCTGCTCGACAACAAATGTAATGGGCCCGAGCAGCCCGGTGATGTTGACGCCGGCCTCCAGCTTGAGCTGGTTGTCTGCCCCGACCGGCAGCCCGAGGGTGAGGCGGAATTCGGGGATCTGGATGAAGCCGAGGTCGATATGCGGGTTAAACGACAGCTCGAAGTTCATCGACCCCTCGAAGCCGAACCCGTGTTTGTTCGACCAGGTGACCCCGAGGGGGATGCCGATGCGTTTTTCGGCGTCGCCGAGGATGTTCTGGAGGAAGCCGTCGCCTTCGCCGGCCGTCAGCACCAGCGTCAGCTCCTTCATGCCGAGCTTGAGCAACACCTCCAACTCGCCGCTGACGAATTGCGCCTCGCCGCCGACCGTCCCGCCCTTCCACTCGAGCCGGAGCCCGCCGGGTGATCCGAATAGCAGGAGGGGTTCAGCCGGATGAAAATCCACGGTAAACCCGAAGCCGGCGGAGGGGAAGGTACCGTCCTGGAACGGGTACTTGACGTCGAACGCGCCCGGGCAGATGAGCATGCCGAAGGTGGCGCCGATATCGGTGCCGGCGCGGATTTCGAGGGAGACCTCGTTGCCCAGTTCGTACTGGAGCGGGATGAGGGATGGGATACTCGGCTGGATGACGATGCCCGGCAGCTTGCCGCCGGCGGCGGGCAGGGCCTGGAATTCGACCGACAGCTCAATGGGGACGCCGCCGATCTCGTTGTAATACAACGGGATCTTGAGCCCCGGCATCGGGACCAGGGTGGGCAGGTGTGGCAGACCCGAGTAGGCCAGCGAGAGGGTTTCGTCAACCTTCTGGAACTCCACCGAAAAACCGAGGCCATAAAAAAGGTTCGCCAGAGGCCCGAACAGAAGCGCATAGTTCGGCGCATCGGTCCCCCACCCCGTCACCCCCTGCAGGATCGTCACGGGGTCGGTCAGGAGGTCCGGAATCCGGTCCCAATGGAACTGGGTGCGAATGTGTGGTCCTTTCGGGCCAGAGGCCGGTATGTGCTCCACCGAGACAACATCCAGCGCCGACAATACGCCAGACAGAGCAATTAGCCGGCGGTTCAGGTACTCGACGAAGAGGCACTCGAACAGTCGCTCGCCGATTTCGGCGAGGAACGCGCCGGCGTCCACGCCGGGAGGCGCCTCCGAGAGATTCTGGATGCGGTCGTAGAGGTCTTTCGCCGTCGCGACCAGCGTCAGAATCTCCTCCAGTGTCGGCTCGCCCTCGGCGAGATCCTCCACCTGCCCGACGGCCTCCTCAATGGCCGACGCGAGTTCGAGGTAGGAGTCCGGGATAGCGTCGGCCAGCCAGCCGAGTTTGTACATCAGCGCCTGGAAGCGGGCCAGATCGCGAAAGGCCTCCCTAAGAGGGTCGACCGCCAGGATGAGTTCGCCGGCGATCCGTTGAAACGTGTCCTGCGGTTCGGTCATGCTTGCGGGTAGAAAGTCTGGTAATTGCGGTCGATCTCGAAATGACGTGCGGGATCGATGATGTCGACCAGGATGTAGCGGCACACGGCGCAGAACTCGCGGCCGTCGGTGTGGTCGTCGCGCATCATGCAGGTGCCGGCGGGATGGTAGAGCCCGATGTGGTACGTGGCGCCCCCCGAATACAGCCCGATGATGCGGGGTCGGTTCTTGCTGAAACAATCGGGCAGGTTTACGGCGGCGGTAAAGACGGGGGCCTGCACGGCATTGTCATCCACCACCGCCGGCAACACGGTCAGCGGCTTTTTCTGTGTCGTGATATAGTCCTTGATGTTTTTCGCCACCATCTCGGCATACGGGTAGACATCGGAGCGGACCGATTCCGGCGCCGGGGTGGGGATATAGACCACGGAGCCGGCGGGAAATTCGGCGATGAATTGCGCCGGCTGGATGATGTTCGGGTAGTTAAACAGCGCGCCGGCTTTGAGCTGGACGTGGATCGAGCTGTCGGTTGGCGCAGGGTCCACGATTTCAAGCGGGGCGGACAGTTTGGGGAATTTCCCGAGCGGCTTCGGAAACACGCGAAACCGGAGGTGGACGATGTCCCCTTTTTCGAACGGATATCCATCCCCCTGGCGGAGCGGCAGCAAAAAAACGCCGCCGCCGGTATCCTGGATGGGGAGGTCGAGCACGCCGGCCTTGCGGATGCGGTGCCAGTTCCACTTGATCTGGCCGCCGTCGAAATCGCCAGCGCCATTTTTGGTGTCGGCCTCGAGCGCGAGGTTGCCGTATTCAGCGTCGACATTCAGGCTCGCCGGATCGATGGGAGGGCCGGTATGTTCGCCGTATTCGTCGCCGACGCCGAACGAGTGCGTGAGTTCGTGGGCGAGCAGGCGTCCCCGCTCATTGTCGGATGTGGCCGGCACATCGGCCGTATTAAAGTCAAGTTCGACAGCGTTCAGCCCGGCAACGGCTTTCACCTTCAGCGTGTCGATAATCTGGACAAAAAAATTACCCGTCTCGTTCACGGCGCGCCCCGGGGAAGGGACGACGATGCACACCAGGTCGTAATTGTTGGGTAACGTGCCGTCGGTCCGTTTTGCCCAGAGATCCGCTACGGGCACCAGGCGCGGGTCGCGCAATGAGCGGAGCAGATGGTCCAGGCCGTCGCGCGTCACGCGATCCGAACTATTGAGTCCGATCTGGTTGAATGTGCCGTTGGAAACGGGTTTGCCCACGCGGACGCCCAGCGGTGAATCGACGTCGTTAACGAGGGTGCGCTGCGCCAGCATCCGCCAGCGGTTGATGAGGTCGTCGTCGACAAACGGCGCCGGGTCGACGGTGGTGTTGGTTTGCCACTGGACCTGGATAGCGGCATTCGTGAGCGCCGCCTGGGCCAAGTCGTGCGCGCGCACCGGGAGGCCTACCATGTACAATAACTGCGGTAGGCTCCACAGCCCCACATGGCCGGCCGGCACCGGCTCCGGGGGCAGCATGAATCCGGAGAACGCGCCGACGGAAAACACCTCGGAACGAATCGAGACGCCAATCGACGGGGAAGGAATAAAAGCCGACCAGAAGTTCATCGACGTCGCGAGCACGTCGTACGGGTGGTTCAGCGGGTTCATCTTGAGGAAATGCACGAGCGAGTCGACGTACCCTTCGAAGCGCGTCTTGTCGGCCGGCGTATTGCCGAATCCATCCCCGATAAACAACACATTGGGCACCACCTCGGGGTTGATCGTGCCCGGCCAGCCACCTCCTACGACGATCGAGACGTCGATCGGGTTGGCGGGCGACCAGTCCTGGCCGACGCGCATCGTGGCGCTGGCGCTCCGGGCGGCGGGATCGGCCTGGACGGCGGCGGGAAGTGTGACCGTGATGGTCTCGGTATCACCCGGCACCTCGCCGGCGTCGATCGAGAGCCGGCCGTTGCCGTCGACATGGCCAGGCGGCGTCCAGGCCAACCCGGGAAACAGCGTCATCTCCCCCACCATGCCGTCGTCGAACTGGGCGCGCACGCTGAAGCGATACGGCGTGAGCGCCGGCAGCGCGACACCGAGCGGCCGGACGGTCAGTTCGCCGGGCGTCAGCCAGAGCTTTTCGATGGACTGGTGGACGTGGTACCGGATGATGCGCGACGCGATGAGGTCGCCGGCGGGCGCGTTTCGCGCTTCGACTTCGACGACAAAATTGTCTTTCCGAGGGGTTGGTAATGTGTTAGAAAGCGAACACACGCCGTTCGTCGTGTTGAACGAGATACCCAGACCCGCGATCACATCGCCGGTCTGGATTCCCTTAAACAGGGGCCGGAAGGTGATGGTCGTGTCGTTGTGCGCGGCTAGGTAGGTGCTGGCCAGGACGAAGTTGGCCCCTTCCCGGACGAACAGCCGCGAAGAAAGCAAATTGGCAGAAGCCTGGCCGACGACGACGTGGACATCCACGTCCGCGCCCGACCCCCATTGGATATCCGTGATGGGCATGGATTACCTCTCGGGACAGTCCGGCCGCGCCACTCGGGGTCGCTGGTTGCCGGTGTTTGTAGACGAAGCCCGGTGTGCGGGAACGAACGACAGGTACGAACGCGTGTGGGAAGGGGAAATGCTATGTCGGGCCGCGACGAGCGGTGCTCATATCCCTGTGGGCAATCTACGAACCGCCCGGCAGACGCGCCTCCCCCTCTGTGAATTTTCCTTGCACACCTCCAGGGTCCTCTCACCCGGAGGGGTTTGTGGATAGTGGCGACGAAAATTCCGAGGAGTGGCCATGTGCCGGATCCGCCGGCGCAAGCCTCGCACCACCTTCACCCCCGTCATCCCCAACTCGATTGGGGACCCATTGGCGTTCCCCGACGGGCAGATCGCTTCCAGCAAGCCCTCCACCCCCCGTCATCCCCAACTCGATTGGGGTCCCATGATGTGGATGCACGATATATCGTGCATCCACAAGGTCGACCGAATCAGGTGAGGCCGGGCTACGGCTCTCACCATGACTCGATAAAAAAACCGCGGAATGGCCCTGTGCCGGATCCGCCCGTTGCACCTCGCGTTTCGCATTGGGCCTTTGCATATGGCCCAGGCGCAGAAAATGCACAGCCTATCGTTCTCGAAAACACAAAAAAATTGTATGTCATCCTGAGCGTAGTCGAAGGACCCCCCGAATCACCGCGGAAAGGATGGAAATAAGGGCCTTCACGGTCCGTCGGGAGGTCCTTCGACAGGCTCAGGATGACTCAATTATTTGGGGCTTCGCTAACCTGCCCGGTTTTTCGAGGACATGTATGCCCCCGCGAAGGCGGGGGGACCTCCCGAATCACCGCCGAAAGGATGGAAATAAGGGCCTTCACGGACGGCCGAGGGGTCGTTCGACACGCCCGGGTTTTACAACCCGGCCGGCTCACTTCGGCTTCGCTCAGTGCAGGCGGGATGACGCTGAGTTTAAGTACTTCATCGTGCCAACAACTTCAAAAAAATTACCATATAGATGACAACACCCCCCGGGACTCCCTCCCTGGCCGAGCTTACCTCGCGCGACCCGTCGCACGACGTCCTCCGCCACACCACGCGCTCCCTCCAGCCACTCTTCGAGCCGCGCACCGTCGCCGTCATCGGAGCCACGGAAAAGCCGCACACGGTCGGGCGGACGCTCGTCTGGAACCTCATCTCGAGCCCGTTCGGCGGCACGGTTTTCCCCGTGAACCCTAAGCGACCGAGCATCCTCGGGATCAAGGCGTACCCGACGGTGGCGGATGTGCCGGCGCAGCTGGACCTCGCCGTCATCGCCACGCCGGCGCACACGGTGCCGGGCGTCATCCGGGAGTGTGTCGCCGTGGGGGTCAAGGGGGCCATCATCATCTCCGCCGGCTTCAAGGAGCGCGGCCCCGAGGGCGTCGCGCTCGAACAGGAGGTGCTCGCCGAGGCGCGTAAGGGCGGCCTCCGCATCATCGGCCCCAACTGCCTCGGGGTGATGCACCCGCCGTCGGGGTTTAACGCCACCTTCGCCAGCGCCACCGCCCTGCCGGGCTCGGTGGGGTTCATCAGCCAGAGCGGCGCGCTGTGCACCTCGATCCTGGATTGGAGCTTCCAGGAGAATGTCGGCTTCAGCGCGTTTATCTCGGTGGGCTCGATGCTGGATGTGGGCTGGGGGGATCTGATCCACTACCTCGGCGAGGACCCGAAGACGCGGAGCATCGTCATCTACATGGAGTCGATCGGCGACCCGCGCTCGTTTATGTCCGCCGCACGCGAGGTGGCCCTCAGCAAGCCAATCATCGTCATCAAAGCCGGCCGGACCGAGGAGGCATCGAAGGCCGCCTCGTCCCACACAGGCGCCCTCACAGGCAGCGACGAGGTGCTGGACGCCGCGTTCCGGCGCTGCGGAGTGCTCCGGGTGGAGAGCATCGCGGACCTCTTCCACATGGCGGAGATCCTATCCAAACAACCCCCGCCGAAGGGGCCGCGCCTCACCATCGTCACCAACGCCGGCGGCCCCGGCGTCCTGGCCACCGACGCCCTGCTCGTCAGCGGCGGGAAACTCGCGACGCTCTCGGACGCCGGTCTCGCCCGCCTCAACGAGGTGCTGCCCGACACCTGGAGCCACGCCAACCCGATCGACCTCATCGGCGACGCCTCGCCCAAACGCTACAGCGACACGCTCGCCATCCTGGCCGACGAGAAGGAGAGCGACGGCACGCTCGTCATCCTCTCCCCCCAGGCCATGACATCGCCCACGGACACGGCGAACGCCATTGGCGCCCTGGTGCAGGCCAGCAAACAGCCTGTGCTGGCCAGCTGGATGGGCGGCGAGAGCATAGAACAGGGCGAGAAGCTGCTCAACGCGATGGGCATCCCCACCTTCAGCTACCCGGACACGGCCGCACGGATGTTCACGTACATGTGGCAACACGCCTACCGGCTCCGCGCCCTGTACGAAACGCCCGACTTCCCCGTCCACCCCGGCGAGGCCGCGCCGGCTTCCGACGCCGCCGGCGCGCTGATCGACGCCGTCCATGCCGACGGCCGCGCGCTCCTGAACGAATACGAATCCAAACAGCTGCTGGCCGCCTACGGCATCCCGACCGTCCCGACCCACCTCGCCCACTCGGCCGACGAGGCCGTGGCCCATGCCGGCGCCCTGGGTTACCCCGTCGTGCTCAAGCTGCTTTCCAACACCATCACACACAAAACCGATGTCGGCGGGGTGCAGCTCAACCTGGGCGCCGAGGCGCAGGTCCGCGAGGCGTACGAAACCATCCGGCGGGGGGTGACGGAGAAACACGGTGCGGCGGATTTCCAGGGCGTGACCGTCCAGCCCATGATCCCCCTGAGCGGGTACGAGCTGATCGTGGGCAGTACGATGGACCCGCAGTTCGGGCCGGTGATGCTGTTTGGCACCGGCGGCTCGCTCGTCGAGGTGTTTAAGGACCGCGCGATCGGACTGCCGCCGCTCAACACGACGCTCGCGCGGCGGATCATGGAACGGACGCGGATCGACAAGGCGCTGAACGGGGTGCGTGGCCGGCCGCCCGTGGACCGCGGCGCGCTGGAGCGGCTGATGGTCCGCTTCAGCCAGCTGGTCGTCGAACACCGCCGCATCAAGGAGGTCGAGATCAACCCACTCCTCGCCAGCCACGAACGCCTCCTCGCGCTCGACGCCCGCGTGGTGCTCCATCCACCCGGGACCGACCTCGCCGCGCTCCCCAAGCTGGCCATCCGCCCCTACCCGCAGCAGTACGTCGGCTCCTGGGCGCTGTCCGACGGTACCCCCGTCACCATCCGCCCGATCCGGCCCGAGGACGAGCCGCTGATGGTCCAGCTCCACCGCGACCTCTCCGAGGAAAGCGTCTACTTCCGCTACCTCCAGAGCCTGCCGCTGGCGCATCGGACCGATCACAGCCGGCTCGCCCGCCTCTGTTTCATCGACTACGACCGCGAGATCGCTTTCGTCGCCGAGCGCCTCAACGCGGAAACGCGCCGGCCCGAAATCTTCGCCGCCGCCCGCCTCAGCCGCACGGCTCAACCGGGTGAGTCCGAGATCTCGATCCTCATCCACGACGATTACCAACACCGCGGCGTCGGCTCCGAAATCCTGCGCCGGCTGCTCGACGCCGGCCGGCAGGAAGGCCTGCAACGTATCGTCGGCCAGACCCTCCCCGAAAACCACGGGATGAAGCGCCTCTTCGAGAAGCTGGGCTTCACGGTGAAGTACCTGCAGGATGAGCGGATCGTACTGGCGGAGTTGTCCTTATAAATTGTCATCCCGAGACCCTCAGCCCTGCTTCGCCTGGCTTTCTATTCGAGCATGAACGTATGGTTAGATGACAATATCGTCAGTTCCCATATCCCGAAGTCATCCTGAGCGTAGTCGAAGGACCTCCCGGACGATCGAGAGGCCCTTCGACTGCGCTCAGGGTGACTCGATTTTTTTGGTGTTTCGCTATGGTGCCCGGTTTTCGAGTACGCGTACGGTGGTGAGCTGTTTTACAGGAATTTACGTCCATTATCGAACAGAGTGTTCATTAGCAACGCAGTGAGGGACCTCCTTCCAATGTCTCGCGCCCTACCCATCCTCTACCACCCCGATTATCTCCGCTACAACTTCGGGCCGGCGCATCCCTTCACGCCCGTCCGGCAGGAGATGCTCTTGGACCTGTTCGCCGCCTTCGGCTACCCGCTGGAGTGCACGGCCCCGGAGCCGGCGACGGATGAGGACCTTCTCCGCGTCCATTCCCCGGACTACCTCCGGGCCGTGGCCTCGGCGTCGGTACTGGCCTGGACGCCGGGGATGATGCGGTACGGTCTCGACACACCCGACGTCCCGATCTTCCCGGGGATGGACGAGGCGGGTCGGATGCTGGTCGGCGGCACCCTGGAGGCGGCGCGGATAGTGGCGGATGGGAAGGCCCTGCGGGCGCTCCAACTTGGGGGCGGACTGCACCACGCCTTCCCGGCGCGGGCCTCCGGCTTCTGCGTGTACAAC
Source organism: Rhodothermales bacterium (assembly GCA_034439735.1). Taxonomy (NCBI): domain Bacteria; kingdom Pseudomonadati; phylum Rhodothermota; class Rhodothermia; order Rhodothermales; species Rhodothermales bacterium. Next base: position 12,075 of record JAWXAX010000301.1, read on the forward strand.
GACCTTGCGGTGGCGATCGATTACCTCTGCGACCGCGGCCTGCGGGTGGCGTATATCGACATCGACGTGCACCACGGCGACGGGGTCCAGTGGATGTTTTACGACCGGCCGGAGGTACTGACGATCAGCCTGCACGAGTCCGGCGAGTACCTCTTCCCCGGCACCGGGATGGAGCACGAACAGGGCACAGAGGCCGGCCTCGGCGCATCGATCAACATCCCGCTTAACCCGGACATCACGCCGGCGGCCTACCTCGCCCGCTTCGAGTCCGTCGTCCCGACGGCCCTGGAGGCCTTCCGACCGGATGTCCTCGTCGTCCAGGCCGGCGCGGATGCGCATTTCAAAGACCCCCTCGCGCACCTGTCGCTCACCACCCACACCTTCGAACGCCTCCACCGGCTGCTGGTGGAGTATGCGGATCGCTACGCCGGCGGACGGGCCGTGTTCACCCTCGGCGGCGGGTACGACCTGGACGCCGCGGTGAGGGTCTGGGCGATCCTGATCCATGTGCTCCAGGGCCGGGCGATCCCCGAACGAATGCCGGAGGCATGGTTGGAGCGGTGGGGAACGGGGTATCCGAGGCGGATGTCGGGGACGTTGCATGACGGGAAGTAAGCCGATAAGCCGGAGAGTTTTGTCAAGCCGTAGCGGAGAGACCTCCCAACGCGTTGTCATCTCGACCAAAGGCCCGATTTCTATCGGGCCGAAGCGGAGAGACCTTCCAACGCGTTGTCATCTCGACCAAAGGCCCGATTTCTATCGGGCCGAAGCGGAGAGACCTCCTGAATGAGGCACAGTGCCATTCTGAAGGAGGTTTCTCCGTTGCGTCGCCGGCAAGCCGGCGTCTTCAGTCGAGATGACATGGCTTTTTTTGACATTCGCAGAGCGGACTCGAGTTACAACGATACAATGCCCGTCTACCCACCCCTCCCCATCGACCCCATCC
>JAWXAX010000302.1 GCA_034439735.1 Rhodothermales bacterium
GCCCACAGCAGGCCCGCCCCCCCGGCGTTTGAGCGCCGGCGTTCGTAAGGTCGACGGTCGGGGCGTGCCGCCGCGGCGTGCATGCCGCCGGCCAGCGCAGCGGCGGGCGCGGCGTCCACAGCCTTTCGATCCAGGGATCGCGGCGTGCGCTCCATCGACTGCTTCTCCCGTTCGTCGGGGGGTAGGAAGATCGTTTCGTCGGCGTCCGAGACGGTCGCATTACTGAACAACTCATCCTCCGAGAACAGGCCTTCGTTTTTCCCGCGGCTTCCGGGGCCTGATGTGGTCGAGAACAACTCGTCGTCGTCGCCAAACTCGTCCAGCGGGCTGGGGCGTGCCCCCCGTTTGCCGGGTTTGTCTTCAAAAAACGGGGCGTCTTCCATCGGCGAACTGGCCCAGGTGGCATCCTCCGGCATTTCGTCGTCGAACGAGGCGCCGAACAGTTCGTTGTCGCGGTCGGACTCAAAGAAAAACTCGTCGTCGTCCGTGCGGTCGCCGGCAAACGGCGAAGCGGGCGGCTTGGGCGGTTTCGCCTCATCCCAGACGGTGTCGTCGAGGTCAAGCGGCGAGTCGACCTCGAATTCCACGCCTTCAAGTTCCTCGAAAAACGGGCTCCATTCGTCTTCGGATTGTGGGCCGTCATCATCCGTGAAAAGCGGCTTTTTGGGATCGTCTTCTTTCATGGAAATAGCCCCTTTCTCGCTCGGAATGGCGGATTCTGGGGAATTGGTGATGTCGTTGGAGGTGTTGGCGGCAGGAAACAGGACCGAGAAGTCGGCCTCTTCGAATGGGGGCTCGGACGCTTTACCCAGCGGATGCTCGCCGGCATCGTCCGGCAGGCCCTTCCAGAAGGCGGAGTCCAGCGAGTCTCCCATCAGCGTGTCGTCGACGTCATACCCGTCGAGGTCGGGAAGTGCATCCTCGAAGTCCGGCAAGGTGTCGCCGGAAACCGGGTGAAACCCGTTGTCGGCCGGCCCTTCGTTTGTACGATCGGCGGCCGGGCGAGGGGGGGCCACCTGCACGGTTTCGGTTTCAAGCGCTGCAAATCGGTTGTTGACGAGCATCGACAGGCCGGCGTCCGGACGAAACAGGATCGCTTCGTCCGTCGCGTGCAGGGAACCGACGCCGCGTATCTCGGCGCGCTTCTGGGAGTAAATGTCTGCCTTCAGCTGTTCGATGAAGGTAAACAGGGCCTCGCTCGCCTGTTGCCGGTTGACATTCAGGTGGCGGGCAAGGTGCTCGATGAGGGGAAGAGCCATGAGTGTCGAGGCTTAACGCACCGAAAGGCGTGGGTGCAGGTGCGATCGGTTACTGAAAATCGGGAATGAAGACGACTTCATCGCGCGGGGGCTTCATGACCAACGCCCCGTCGGCGTCTTCGGTCATTTCGCTGGAGCGCCGCTCGACCCGAAACGTGCCCAGACCGGGGATATCGACCTGTTCGCGCCGGATCAGCGCTTCGCGGATCACATTGCCGAGGGCTTCACTGATCTGAAGGGACGGTGCGTCGGGCATATGCCGTATCGAGTTGGTTGAGAGCGGCAGCAAATTGAGTAAGCGAACGGGAGACACGGGTCAAGGTTCAGCCAAGACTCAGCGTCTCATGTCGTGCAACGTGTTCTAATGCACAAGATATACACTACTTAGGACAAAATAAACGCGGTTATAATGGCGAAAAACCAAAATAGGTTCCTGACAGCTTACCACAGCACACGCAAACCGGCCGAAAGAGTGAACGGAGTCTCGGGGTAATGCTCCCAGTACTCCAGGTCGCTGCCGAGCAGATTGTTCAACCTGATGATCATCGCCAGGCCCGGATTGAACTTGTGCGAAAGGGACAGATCGAGTTCCAGGTAGTCATCCAATGTGATGCTCTCGAGCCGGCTCCGATGGCGAGGGCTGTGGTAGGTGCCAATCCACTGGATGAGCGTCTGTCGTTTGTTGAACAGGTACGAGATCATCCCGCGGCCCTCGACGGGCGAGAAGTACGGGATCGAGGCGTCGTCGTCCTTGAAGCGGCCGTCCCGGTATGTGGCGCCAACTTCGGCCTGCAATCCGAACGGGAATACCAGCGAGACATTCCCGCCACCGTGGTAGATCTCCACTTCCTCATAAAAAATCGGGAAGATGCCGCGCCGATAGCTGTATCCGGTTGCGACACCGTCGCTCTCGGTCTCGAAGAACTGAAAATTCGGGATATACTCGTAGCCGCCACGAACACCCAACTTGAAGATGCCGGCGAACCAGTTGAATCCGCCCACGGCGTTGACTGGCCGCAGCGTGGCCTGAAGTTCGGGCCGATCCACCAGAAAGGGATTGACCTGATACAGATCCCAGAGGCGGTTACGGATGACATCCGGGCGGTTGTGGGCAAAGATGTGCAGGCCGCGTCCGGGATAGAAATCCAGCAACACGTCCCCGGTGGGATACGTCGACAGTTCGCCCTCCACATCCGAGAACCCGAGGAAACGGCCGACCAGCGTGACGCGGAAGCTCCGGGCGAGGTCCAGCCGCAGGCCGGTGCCAAGGTTGAAATCGTACAATACGTCCTTGTCGAACTTGCCGTCGATGCCGGCGGCGCTGGCGTCGGTGTGCAGCAGGACGGATCCCAGGCTGAACGGGATGTCGAGCTTGCCGGCCCATTCCGCGCGGTTCTCCGTGCGTTCCAACTGGCTCAGCGGTTCGAGGTTGTTGTCGAATATCTCGGTGCTGAACCGGGTGCCGCGCATCGAAAGCTTGAGATCCAGCCCGAGCCTGGCTTCAGACTGAGACTTGAGCCACAGGAAGGTGGAGCCCATACGGCCGTTACGGTTCGGCAATACGATCGGCGTCGCGATGGCGCCGGACTGAAGCAGATTGGTGCCGGAGAGGGTGTAGGCGGCTACGGCGCCGTCCACCCCGAGGCCATACGCAAACCGGGGCCCCATCCGCCGCACGCCGATCTCGCCGCTGCTGACGTCGTACGGGTTCTTGAGCTCGTTGAACTCGTCGGCTTTTTGTAGGGCGTGGCCTTCGGTGCCTTCGTAGTCCACCCGCGCATGAACTGAGGCCCGCTGGCGGATGGGTATATGCAAACGCGCCGCGATGTGCCGGCTCAGGTAGCGCCCTGCGCTGGCCTCGAGTTCTCCACTCAGCGGCTGCACGCCGCCGAGGAAGGATACGCGGGGCGGTTCCGGCCGGCTCACGGCGGCGCCGGGAAGATCGGCCTTGGCTTGCTTATAATTTTCGGACAGTGGCTGACGGCCGGCCGGAATATCAGGTACGCGTGGCGGCGGGTTAAACCCGATCATCGGCTGGCGCTGGAGCGACGGGAAGCTGATTTCGAGCTGGCCGAGGATCTCCACCTCACGTGGGGAGATGTCCGGCAGGATCGTACGCGTGGTGTCGACCGTCTGGGCCAGGGCGCTTATGCCCGGCGTTAGAAAGGCCATCAGCAATAGGATGCGAATCATCGATCGGGCCATCAGATAGCGGCTTTTTCTTTAGCGGCACGATCAGCATAAATCGTGCCTCGGAATTCTTCAAGGACGCGGTCGTACATCTGGCTGGCGTCGCCGCGTTGGCCCATGGCCATAAACGCACGTCCCTGGGCGAGATAACTCTCGGCCAGCCAGTTGGAGTAGCCGTTGAACAACACGGACATCCGGCCAAGTTCATCGACGGCCGCCCGCGCCTGGCCCTGGCGGATGAGCAGGTCGCCCAGGCGGAAGAGGGCCTCGGCGCCGGTTTCATCCGCGCTGTCGTTGGAAATCTGGCGGTAAAGCTGGATCGCTTCCTGTCCCCGGCCAGAGGTCTCGTATACGCGCGCAAGACCCAACAACGCCGGCCCCATCTGGGTTCGGTTGGTGTTGGCGCTCGTCAGTTCCGTCAGCTGCCGCTCGGCCTCGCCGTGCCGGCCGAGGTTCATCAGGGCCTTGGCTTGTCCGTAACGGGCCTGAGCCATCACCTGCGGATCCGCACCGCGCATGGTCTCCAGGTTTTTGAACAACTCCAGAGCATCTTGATTGCGGCCCTGTTCGAGATAGATCTGGCCGAGCGTGAGCGTCGCCTGCGGCCGGCGCTGGCTGTCCGGATACCGCGTCACGAGCTGCTGCAGATACGTCTCGGCCTCGGCAGGTTTGTTGTCCTCCGTAAGGATCGTCCCGATATAGTAATAGGCGTCGGGTAGCAGTTGGATGTTGTCGGACTCGCGCACAAACCGCTGGAAATCGACCAGCGCCTCGCTCGTACGGCCCGTCTGATACTTCACCTCCGCCTGCCGGAAGCGCAGCTGGTCGGCCACCGGAGACTCGGGGTTCGCCGCCGTGAACTCCTCGATGATCCTGGAGGCGCCGGCCGTATCGTCCAGGGCGTCGAGGGCAAGCTGGATGCCGGCGGCGGCGTCAGACGCGAACGGGCTGGTCGGGTAGTTCTTGAGCACGGTTTCGTACGCCGCGACGGCCTCTTGAAGCCGATCGGCATTAAACAGCGCATCCCCGATCCCGTACTGGCTCTTCGCCGCCAGGATGTCGCGTGGGTAGTTCCGGATCAGGGTCTGGTAGGCCGTGATGGCCTGCGGGTAGTCCTGGTTCAGGAAGTACAGGTAGCCGAGGTTGTACTGGGCTTCTTCCTTCCAGTCGCTTTCGGGAAAATCGCTGAGCAACCTGCGGAACGTCGCGATGGCGTCGAGCTGCTCGCCGGCGTTATTATAGGCCTGGCCGATCTGATAGAGCGAATAGTCGTCGCTATCCTGTCCGCCCACCTGCTGGTAGGCCTGGATGGCTTCGGGGTAACGCTTGAGGGCGTAGTAGCTGTCCGCCAAGCGCAATTGAGAGTCGGTGCGGTAGGGGACGAAGCCATCCGACTCGCGGTATTCCCGCAGGAACGTCCGGAATTCGGTGATGGCGTCCTGGTAGTTGCCCTGTTTGAAGTAGGTCCACCCCAGGGCGTAATGCGCGGCGTCCACGTGTTTGCCGCTACGGCCGCCGCGCAGGTACTGCCGGAACAGGCTGGCCGCGCGGTTGAAGTCGCCGGCCTGATGGTAACTCTCCGCCGCCCAGAACAGGGCGTCGTTGCCCCAGGTGGAGGTTGGCGCGCTGTCGTGCAGGCTCATGAAGGCCGGCGCGGCGTTCGCGTAATCCTCGTACCGGTACTGGAGCCACGCTTTCTGGAAGATGACCTCGTTCTTCAGATCCGCCGGCGCCGCGTTGAGCGCGATGGCGCGGTCGAAGTTGCTGAGCGCCGCATCGAAATCGCCCAGCGCGATGAGCGCGCTGCCGCGCCGGTAAAACGCCTCGCCTAAAAGCGCCGAGTTCGGGTGGTCGTTCAACAGCCGGGTGAGGGCGTCGCGGGTCACTTCCCAATTACCCAGTTCGTAGGCTGTCATCCCGTATTCGTACAACACGGTGTCCGCCATCGAAATCCGAGGAAACTGGTCTACGGCTTCCCGAAAGAGGTTGAGCGATTCGGGCAGATTCCGGGCGAGTTTGGTGTTGACGGCCTGGTAATAGGCCGACTTGCCGGCGAGCGCGTCGCGGTTGTCCTGCTTGGCCAGGCCGAAGTTGTCAGCCGCCCACTGGTAGGCGCCCTGGAAATGGTAATTCCACGCCAGGCCGTACAGCGCGTTTCGGTAGTAGGGGCTGTCCGGACTGTTTTCGGTGAAGCGCCGGTAGTGCACAATAGCGAGGTCGCTGTTGCGCAGCTGGTTGTACGACTCCGCCAGTAAGAAATGACCTCGGTCCTGCGAGTAACTGTCGAGGTTCGGCATCCGCCGGTTCACTTCGTCGATCGCGCGCTGGTATTCGCCCTGCTCGTAATAGACCTCGGCGAGGGCCAGCCCGAGACCCTGGGTGTACGTCGAGTTCGGGTACCGCGCCGTCAGTAACTCGAAGAACCGCGCGGCGGCCTCCGGGTCGCCCTGTTCGATTTGCAGCGTCGCGATGGCGTAGAGGGCGATGGGCGCCGTCGTCGTCTCCGGATATTCGAGCGCCGCACGCTCATAATACCGGATCGCCTCGGGCATGTTGTTCAGATGCGTGGCCGATTCGCCCATCCAGTAAAGCGCCTTGGCGGCAACTTCATCCGGCGGGGACTGTTGAATAACCCGTGCCAGCGTCGTGATCGCCCGGTCGTAGTTGCCTTCCGCGTAATAATACGTCCCCAGCGCCAATCGCGCGTCATACGAAAGGGGATGGGAGGGATATTGATCCTCAAAAAGGGTGAACAGGGCGATGGCCTGCTCCTCGCGGCCCACGATCAGCGCGGACTCGGCCTGGTAATACAACGCTTCCGGCGTGCTGATGTGGTGCGGGTACCGGGTGCGAAAGTCCTCAAACGCATCGATCGCCTGCACATACAACTGATCCGCATACAGCTTGAAGGCTTCGGAGTAGACCCGCTCGGGTGTCGCGGGCGCAAACTGAGCCGAAGCCGGCAAACAGAAGGTCAGCGTCAGGATAAGGAGGCCGGGGAGCCATCGAGCCGGGACAGTCGTCGAAGGGCGATTGGCAGTTAGCATGTAGACGAGCAGGATATAGCGGGGATTCCGGTATCTTCTATGGATAGCGTTCGGAATATACATCCGAGCCAAACTAGAGACGACCATGAAAAAAACAAAGCAAGCATACGAGCCGCAGACGACGCGGCCGGCCCCCGGTGAGAAGCCCGGCATCGTGCCAGAGGCTTCCGTACGAAGCGACGAAAAACAACCGGAGGATGAGGCCGTCCTCGAGGCGATCCTCGACGACGCCACCCGCTGGGTGCGGGCGAATCAGACCGTCGCGCTGCTTGGCGCGTTTGGTATAGGCGTGTTTCTTGGCGTGTTGCTCCGCAAATAGCGTAGTTGCGGTATGGCACATGATAAGAATCTCCGGTAAAGCAGTTCCCTTTCCCCCCAATCGAACTTAAACTCACGATCATGAACGACCTCCATAGCAATACATCGCCTTCCGAAGAACCACAAGAAACCATCACCCAGGAAGCGACGGCGCGCGCCAGGGCGCTGCTCGATGAAGCCCGCTCAGCTTACGCCCGCGCCCGCCAGGACTTGAGCGAGGCCACGGAGCGGTTGCGCGGCGAAATTCGGGACTTTGACGCACGTGAAGCCGGCGAATCGGCTCGTCAGTGGGTCCGCGAAAATCCGGGGTTTTCCCTGCTCCTCGCGGCCGGCGCCGGCGTCCTTCTCGGCAAAGTCCTGACGGACGCCCTCCACAAAGACCCGCCCACGTTCACGGAACGTCTCCAGCGCCGTGCCGGCCGGTTTACGTCGGAAGCCCGTCGCATGGCCGATCATGCGGCCGACCGCGCTGCCCGCCAGTTGGCGGAATCGAGCGACTATGCCGTCTCCCGCGCCCGCACGCTCGGTGGCCGGGTCCACGAGCAGGCCGGCGACCTCTCGTCCGAACTGGCCCGTCAGGCTTCCGAACGAGGCGCCGATAGCCTGCGCCGCGCCAGCGATTGGATCGCCTCCCTCTCGGAGTCCGCCCAGAATGCCACCCACTCGCTCCAACATGCGGCACGCGAAGCGTCGGCGGCCGTCGCCCAACGCGTACCCGCTCATAGCTCGCTCCGCGATGGACTTCAGAAAGCCGTGCAGACCATCATGGGCGTCATCGCATTCAAGAAGGTGTCGGATTGGATCAAGGAACGCTATTGATGGGTTTGCTGGCCGGTTGCGGGGATCGTCCCCGCCTTGTTACACATGGACCGCCGGCTAACGGGCCTCGCCAACGCGTCGTCACGGGCTGGAGAGCAGGGCTGACCCTTGAGTATCCTGGCTATCGGAACCGTCGCGTTCGACTCCATCGAAACCCCCACCGGGTCGGCTGACCGCGTCCTGGGGGGAAGCGCTACCTACATCACCCTGGCAGCGCGCTTTTTCTGCGAGCCGGTCCGCCTCGTCGGTGTCGTCGGGGCGGACTTTCCCGCACCCTATATTGAGTCCTTGCGGAGATGCGGGATCGATCTGGACGGCCTGGAGGTCGACCCAGACGGGGCGACCTTTGCCTGGGCCGGCCGGTACCATGCGGACATGAACGGCCGCGATACCCTCGCCACCCACCTCAACGTCCTCCAGACGTTTTCTCCGATATTGCCGGCGCGCTTCCGCGATAGCCGCATCGTCTGCCTGGGCAACCTCGACCCCTCCATCCAGATGCAGGTGCTCGACCAGATGGATGCGCCGGAACTGGTCATCTGCGACACGATGAACTTCTGGATCGATCACACGCCGGAAGCCCTCGAGGCGCTCCTCGGCCGGATCGACTGCCTGATGATCAACGACGAGGAAGCCCGTCAGCTGGCCGGCGAATCCAACCTGATGCTCGCCGCTCGCGCCATCATGGCGAAAGGTCCCCGGATCCTGGTGATCAAGAAAGGCGAACACGGCGCCATCGTGCTGGACGAAACATCGGTCTTTGCTTTCCCGGCCTTCCCCCTCGAACACATCCAGGATCCCACCGGCGCCGGCGATACCTTTATGGGGGGCTTTGCCGGCTATCTCACACGCCATACCACCTTCACGAGCGACAGCATCCGTCGCGCTATCATGTACGGCAGTGCGCTAGCCTCCTTCACGGTCGAGCGCTTCGGGCCCGAACGCCTCCTCCACCTCCGCCCGGAGGAAATCAACGAGCGCATGGCCGCCTACCGACGAATCACCCATCTGCCGGATGTCCAACCCCTTACCTGGACCAACGGATCATACCACGGATAGGAGCGTGCGCGCGTGTACGATCCACGTCCCTTCGATCACCCCCTGTTCCACGCCCAGGATCGCCGATACGGTGCGAACATCCGCTCGTCCCCACCGCGCCACCTGCTCGACCGATGTGTAGCCAAGGTCGTTCAGCGCGTGCTGCAACCGGGCGTCCAGGCCCGGAATCTCGGCTAGCGTATGGCCCGCCGACGCCTGCGATGATTCCATCATATAAAAGGATAATGGCCGAAATTCCGGCATCGAATCCCCCGAAATCGTGACCGGCCGGCTGAACGATGTGGTCGCGTTCACCGTGTACGCCGGACGCACGGCCTCACGGACCGCTTGCCGCTCCTGCCGGCGTTGCTCCAATGCCGCTTTTTTACGCTCCACAGAGCGGGCTCTCAAATAGAAAAAGACGATCACTACGCTGGCGATTCCCAGCGGTATCGCTACAGCTGTAGAAAGGAGGGCAAATAAAGACATGCTCACTGGAATGCTGTGTTTTGGATTCCAAGCGGGATCAAGATCGGGGAATGCGTTCCGCTCAACGGGCAAACCCTGCCGCTTCGCGCGCGCCATGGCGGCGCGAGAACGGACTCCGTACTGGATTCAAGGACCGATGTATGCCGGCCTATTCGGCCGATGAACAGGGCGCGCGGCCCGGTTTCTGAACCCGGGAAGAAATACCGCTTCCGGTCATGCGACACACTTCGTGCCGTGACAACTCGGGGGCACTCCATACGATGACCGCTCGCGGACATTCGTATCCGTACGTCACGGCCGACCCGTTCATGCCACGTAACGTACGGTGCGCCGATGGAATCTTCGGTAAGTTCAAGCTTAAATCAGATGCGCCAATTGCGCAAGTGTGCACGCGTGAATTAGCCACAGCTCCATACCGTTTCTGCCGATCGCTATCCGCCAATCGCTATCTTTCGCCGGCACGCGCAACGCACTCGCTATCACATACACTCTGGGGATTGGATCATGGCCACTGGCACCGTTCGGCTCATCAACGCCGTATTTTACGCCCATCACGGGGTAATGCAGGAAGAACACCGCATCGGAGGTCGGTATGAAGTCGATGTCTCGATGGAACTGGATATCGAAGCCGCCGCCCGCGAAGACAATCTGGCGAAGACGGTGGATTACGAAGCCGTCTACCGACTCGTTCAGCGGATCGTTACCGAAAACCGGTTTTACCTCATCGAAAAACTGGCGTTTTTGATCGGAGAAGAGGTGCTGACATCCTACGGATTTATCGACGCCGTCGAAGTCGTCGTCCGCAAGCCGAACCCGCCCGTGGGAGGCACCTGCGACCGCGCCGAGGCCTGTTACCGACGCCAGCGAGCTGCGTGAGCCGATGACGAAGCCGACAAAAGACCTCCTCGTGGATCGCGACCTGAGCTGGCTTGCGTTTAACGAGCGGGTGCTGCAGGAAGCCGCCGACGTACGGGTGCCGCTCGTGCAACGCCTCCATTTTCTCGCGATCTACTCCTCGAACCTCGATGAGTTTTTTCGCGTGCGTGTAGCCTCGCTACGGAGTCTTGTGCGTCTCAAGCCGAAGCGGGCGGTGGCGCTGGGCATCGCGCCGGCGCGGCGGCTGCGCGACATCAATCAGATCGTTCTCCGCCAGCAGGAGACCTTTGGCCGGATCCTCCGCGATACCCTGCTGCCGGCGCTGGCCGAACAGGGCCTCGTCCTCCTGCAGCCTTCAGAGGGTTCGGCCGAGACGCTCGCCGCGTTGCAGACCTACTTCTCGGAAGTCGTCCGCCCCCATCTGCAGCCGACACTCCTCGGCGAAGAGACCGGCGACTTGACGCTTAAGAACCGGACCTCCTACCTCGTCACGGAACTCTGGGGCGACGGCGACGAGCCGCTTCACGGCGTGCTCGAAGTGCCGGCGCCGCCGCTCGATCGCTTTATCCTCCTCCCCGAAAGCGGGGGGTCACAGGGCGTCGTGTTCCTGGACGACCTGCTCCGTCGCCACGTCCCCGCCCTCTACCCGGGCTACTCCGTCGGGCAGACGTTTGCCGTCAAGCTCTCGCGCGACGCCGAGTTGTATCTGGACGACGAGTACGCCGGCGACCTCGTCGAGGCCATCCGCAAAAGCCTCGGCCGCCGTGAATCCGGCGCCCCTTGCCGGTTCCTTTACGACCCGGCCATGCCGTTCGCGCTCGCGAACCGACTCAAGGAACGCCTGGCGCTCGACGACGAGGACATGGTGCCGGGCGGGCGTTACCACAATCTGCACGACCTCTTCGCCTTTCCGACCGCCGGCCGGGCCGGCCTCCTCTACGAGCCGCAACCTCCTCATCCCGTGCCCGCGCTGGACGCCGCGCCCAGTCTTATGGCCGCGATCGAAGCAGGGGATCGGATGCTGCATATGCCGTATCAGTCCTACACGTATGTCGTCCGTTTTTTCCAGGAAGCGGCCACCGATCCGACCGTCGACGCCATCTGGGTGTCGCTGTATCGCCTCGCCTCGGATTCGGCCATTGCGCGGGCGCTCATCGACGCGCGACACCGGGGCAAGGAAGTGACGGCGTTTGTGGAGATCAAGGCTCGGTTCGACGAAGCCGCGAACCTGCACTGGGCCGATCGGATGGAGGCGGCCGGCGTACGCGTGCTCTACAGCCTGCCTGGACTAAAAGTCCACGCCAAAATCGCCCTGATCCGCCGCCGCATCGACGGTGAAACACACCTTCAGGCCTACCTCGGCACGGGCAACTTCAACGAAAAGACGGCGCGCCTTTATGTGGATGAAGGACTGTTTACCGCGGACCCGCGCCTCACCCGCGACGTACGCCTCGTGTTCAGCTACCTGGAGGGGAAGAAAAAACGGCCCAAACTCGATCATCTGCTCGTAGCCCCGTTTGCGCTTCGCAACGGACTCTACCGGTTGATCGATCGGGAAATCGAACATGCCGGCGCCGGACTTCCCTCGGGCATCATCCTCAAGCTGAATAGCCTGGAAGACGCAGACATCATCGCTCGGCTCTACGCCGCGAGCCGAGCCGGCGTCCCGATTCGCATCGTCGTCCGAGGGATCTGCCGGCTCGTGCCGGGTGTGCCCGGGCAGAGTGAGACGATTGTCGTCACGAGCATCGTCGACCGCTACCTGGAACACGCCCGCCTATTCGTGTTCCACAACGCCGGCGACGAGGCGTATTACCTCGCCTCGGCGGACTGGATGGAGCGCAACCTGAGCCGGCGCGTGGAAGTCGCCTTCCCGGTCTACGACCCCGCGCTCCGTCGCGAACTGCGCACGGTACTCGACTTCCAGCTGGCCGACTCGGTCAAGGCGCGAATCGTCGACGCCGGCCAGACGAACGCCTACGTCGCCAACGCCAATCCCCCCGTCCGCGCCCAGTATGCGTGCTACGCCTGGCTTACACCGCCAGCGTCGCCCACGGCCCCGTGATCGCGAGCGTGAGGCCGTCGGTCTGGACGTTCACGAACAGCGTCGATCCATCCGGTGAAAACACCGAGCCGGCCAGTTCGGACTCACTCGCCACGTTGGTCGCGAACCGAATGACGTCGCCGGCCGGGGTGATGCGCAGCAGGTGCTGGCTGCCCGGCCCGTCTTCGCACACCACGAGGTCGCCCCAGGGCGCAACGGTCAGGTTGTCGGCGTTTTCGATGATCGAGCCGTCATTGGGCTCGACAAAGAGGGCGAGCGTCGCCGGCTGTTCGGGCTCTCGGTGCGTCCCTTCAAAGGGGCTCGGGACGTATTTCCAGATCTGCCCTTTTTTCTCCCGCCCGCCGTTGGTGCACGCGAAATAGACCGTTCCGCTGGCGTACCACATGCCCTCGCCGCGCGCGAACCGCGCCGCGCCGGCGGCGGAGCCGCGCGTCCGCAGGTCGTCTTCCGGCGCCTCGACATTGTCCAGATCAATCCAGCGGACGGCCATGGGCGCGTTGCGCTGCACCGGCGCCCCGCCCTCCTCCCAATTTCGAGTGTCCAGCGAAGGTTGGTCGACAACCACCAGCGCCTGAAGCCGGCCGCCGCGGTCGAGGCGGCCAGGCTCGGTCGGGATAAACCGGTAGATGAGCCCGTCATGACGGTCCTCCGTCTGGTAGACGACGCCGCTGGCGGGGTCGACGGCGATCGCCTCGTGGTTGAAGCGGCCCATGGCCTTGAGCGGCACGGGAGGCGTGAGGCGCGGCGTGGCCGAGGCCGGCACCTCGAAGTTGTAGCCGTGGTCTTTTTCGTTGACATCGCCGGCGCGTTCGACGGTCTCTTCGCACGTGATCCAGCTGTTCCAGGGCGTCGGGCCGCCGGCGCAGTTGCGCTGGGTGCCGGCCAGGGAGAGGTACTCGCGCACGACGGTCTGCGTCCGCGTGTCGAAGACGAGCGTCGACGTTCCGCCCAGCGAGGGCTTCGCGCCGAAGCCAGCGTCGTACACCAGGGCCGGGTCGATCTGAGAGAACCGGGCGTTGCCGGCCCCATAGGCGCCTTCGCCTGGCGTGAGGGCCGTTTCGTGGTTGCGTAATAGAATCGTCAGGCCGCCTGGCCCCGGGAACGCCGCCATGCCATCGGGCCGTGCCGGGACGACGAATCCGTCCGCCATGGGGTCCCCGGCGCGGGAAATCACCTGGTAGGAAAAGCCGGGGGGAAGATCGAGGATCTGCCGCGGATCGGGCGTCAGCGAGGGGTTGTAGCGGCGGGACTCGGCGGCCAGAAGGGGATCGAACAACCGATGTAGGCCGGCGAAACCCAGCGAAACGGCGCCGGCCTGACGCAGAAAATATCGGCGAGAGCTCATGAAAGCAGAAGAAGGGGTGGATGAAGTTCCGTGCGAATGGTATCCTGAAGCAGGGCGGTGTCGCGCAATATACGATGACTCGCGCCCCACTCGCATGAGGAGTGCATGAGCGTTTTCATCTATAATCAAAGCTTAATCCTATGCCCCGGCTACGACCCACGGCCAGCGGCGTGTACGGACTGGATTTCCTACGCCATCGCCTACCCATCGTCCTCGCCAGTGTGGTGCTGGCGGCTCCTTACGCCGGCGTGAGCCAGGCCCAGCCGGCGCCGCTGCACCGGGCCCACGCGCACAACGACTACGAGCATCCACGCCCACTCCTCGATGCGCTGGACCTCGGTTTTACGAGTATCGAGGTGGATGTCCACGAACGGGACGGTGCCCTGCTTGTCGGCCACGATGCCGAGGACGTGCGCGCGGACCGCAGCCTCGGCTCCCTCTACCTGGATCCAATCGCCGCCCGCGCCGCCACCCACGGGGGCCGGCTGTTCACCGACACGACCTCCCTGCAGTTGCTGGTGGACTTCAAAACCGATGCGGAATCGACGTATCGCGTGCTCGAGCAGGTTCTGGCCGGATATCGCCACCTCCTCACGCGCTACGAAGACGGCGTGGTGTACGCCGGCCTCGTCACCGTCGTCGTTTCGGGCAACCGCCCCCGGGAGACGATGCGGCGGCAGGCGGTCCGCTATGCGTTTTACGACGGTCGGATCGACGATCTGGGGACCACGCCGCCGGAGTCGGCGACGTTTATGCCGCTCGTGAGCGCCAGCTGGCAAAGTGTGGCGCCGTTTTCAGGCGCATCCGTACCGCCGCCCAGCGTCCGCCGGCGCATCCGAGGCCTCGTTGAACAGGCGCACAGCCAGGGCAAAAAAGTACGCTTCTGGGCCACGCCGGAATCCGAAGCGTTGTGGGTGTTTCTGTACCGCGCCGGCGTGGACTATATCAACACGGATCGTCTGGCCGACCTCGAAGCGTTCCTTCGGTCGCGGTGATGGGGCTGTAGTGACAGGCGATCAATACAAAAAGCCGAACGAAAGGGTGAATACGCCCTGTTCCGGGGACACGCCGTACGTACTCGAAAGCACGACCGCATCGAACATATCCACCCAGAGCCCGCCGCCGTATCCGGGATGCCAAAGCCTGCCCACGTGCGCATCCACCTCGGTCCACACCCGCCCCACGTCGAAGAAGCCGAGCGCCCCGAGGCTACCCATCGCAACGTAGGTGGAGAAATCCAGCAGCTTGACGCGGAGTTCGGTATTGGCGTAGGCGCTGGTGCGGCCGGCAAACCGATGGCTCCGCCAGCCGCGCACGGTGCCGCTTCCGCCGATCGTATTCGCCTCGTAAAACGGGAAGTCGCCGATGGTGTGTGCGGCTCCGACTCGAGTAGCCAGGGTGACCTGGGGGGATAGGGAGGGGGAGTAATAGATCGTAAGAGCGGTTGAGAGCCGGGTAAAGGGCTTTTCGTCGCGCAGGACGCCGGCGCTCACCCGGGCGTCTGTCACCCAGCGTAGGCCCTGCCGGGGGTTGATGGCGCGATCCGTTTGTTCGATATCCAGCACGGCATCAACGCCGACATGTACCTGATCCTGGTTTTCATCGCTATCCAGCCCGAATTGCGTGAAGAAATCGCCGGAGGAGTCCTCGATTTCTGTGTAACGCAGGTGACCACCCACCGACACCCGGGCGCCGGGATTGCCAAAAACGAATGCCGGCGCGAGCGTGGCCTGCTCGAAGCGGGCCTGATAAAACCGGTCATCCGGCTGGATCCTCGGTGTGGCGTTCCCGAGGCCGAAGAAGTTGCGGATGTTGCGCGGCGAGCGGACGGTGGCCTCGAGCGCGATGTCGACGCTGTTGATGATGTCGACGAAGTGACCCTCATACACCACGTTGTAGGCGCCTGTGCGTGCGGCGGCGTTCGCCACGAACCGATGGTTGGCGGCGTACGGCGTTTTCCGGAAGCCATGGAGCTGAAGCATCATCCCGCCGCCGACATAGAGCCCGTCATCGTCGTTGTAGCCGAAATACACTTGCGGCAGTTTCGCGTTGTATTGAAAGCCCAGCGGGTTATAGGCGTTTACGGCGGGGTCGTCCGAGCGGACGATGCGTGAGCTCGGGCCGGCCGTGGCGACGGGCGCATTGGTCCGCGTGTCGTAGAAGATGGCCTTGTCGCCACCCATATGCACGAGCGAGCGGTCCACAAACGTATCGTCCCCTTCACCGCCCACCACCCGTATGGCGATGCTCGTCCCCACCTCGCCGGCGAACATGAACCGGTCGTCGCCGTCGAGTCCGTACAGCACCACCTCGCTGGTCTCGCTCCGGTGGAACGTCCGGCGGTACATCTCCGAGCGTTGCTCGCCCTCCTGAGTGATTTTGTAGACGACGATCTCGGTGGTCTCGTTGTCGATTCGGTTGACCTCGAATTGCTCGTGTTTGAGCGAACCGAAGAGATCGACCCGGCGGGAAGCGATCCGGTAGAACGCCTCGGCGGCGGCCGGCAGACGGTCTCGCCGTTTTTTGAGGGTCTCGACAAGCGCTGGGCCGTGGAAGTCGATCACGGCCTGCGGAAGAGCGGCGATACCGGCCTCGATGACCGCGTCGGTGAGGGCGGTCTGGATGACCGCCGCCTGTTCGATCCATACGGACCGATCGGCCGGGCCGGCGAGCCGGCGATCCTGCGGCAGACCATTCAGCGTTAGCCCCTTCAGGTTGCCAAAGTCGTCCTCGAACGGCTGGAATTTGGGGTCGAAACCGATCCGAACGAGAGTCGGGAGCACGCCATCGAACCGGTTGAATGCCCAGTCGCGGTCTTTGGGGACGGGCCGGTAGAGCTTGCCCTGGCCGTCCGAATCGTCGAACTCGGCCCAGAGCCACTGGTTTTTGTGCCGGTCCCAGTCGCTGAGCAACATATCGAACAGCCGGGCGCGGACGAACGCCTCGACATCGATCCGGTTGTCGTTGTCTTCTTCGATCTCCTCATACATCTTCTCGACGCTCACGACGTCTTCGGAGGAGCCGACATTCGGGTAGTCGGACATGTCTTCGTCCGGTCGCAGCTCGAACATCATGAGCTGGTTGCCAAAGGTCTCCCGGAAGACGCCCAGGCGCGGGTCGTCCGGGACGAAGACGAGGCGGGGTTCGGAGTGGTAGACGCCGGCGGCCCGGGCGAGTGGGGGGATGGCGAAGGCGCCGTAGGGATGGATCGAGGCGATCTGGTCCTGTACGATGTCTCGGGCCACGGTCTCTCGAAGCGCCGGCGGGAGCGATACGGACGGATCTTTGTCGATCGACCGCAGGCTGTATTCCCGTCCGTCGGCGCCCAGGAGGCGCAGGGAAAACGTCTGCATCCCACCGCCGCGCTTCATGGGAGTGAGGCCGCCGGCTTCTCGGCCGAGGTCCAGGTAGGGCACGGTGACGGGCAGCGCCCAGACATCCCGGTTGTGACGGCCGAGGAGGAGTTCGTGCAGAGGGCCCTTTTTGTAGTTAGGGTTGGCGGCGAGGGTTTGCGTGCTGTCCGTGTAGTCGGGATAGGATGTGGCTTCAGCCGACGGCACGCCGGGGTCCACCGCTTCGCGCGTCGGTCCCTGAATCTCGGTTCGAAACACGACGCTGTCGTCGGGTGCATCCGGTTCGAGGAATTCCATCCAGACCGAGCCGTCGGAGTAGTAGTGCAGGGTGACGAACCCGGTGTTCGAGTGTGCAAAGCCGGCCTGGCCACCGCGAGCCACGAATTCAGGCCTCGCCCCGCCGCCGCTCACGATGAAGTCATGCAACATCCCCTTGAAGTACTGGAGGCTGTGTTCATGTCCGGAGGCATAAATGACCGATTCATGTTCGCCGAACGACCGTTCAAGCCCCGTGCGGAGCGCCCGGTAGGCGGGATGCGCAAGGTCCTGCCGGCTGCCGAAAACGCGGATGAAGAGCGGGTAGAGCGAGCCGACGAGCGGGAGGGGGAGATAGGCATTTTTCCAGAGGGCGGTGAGCGGAAAAAGGTGGGTTTTGAGCGGAAACCGGCCGGCGTGGGAGCCATTCGAATACAGCGGATGATGGCCGACGACCAGTACGTGCCGGTCGTTATGCTCGGCCACCGTCTCGCTGAGCTGGAGGAGCACGTCGCCCTCCTCCTCGACATCATAGTCGCCGGCGTCACCGGTCGGCCGTCCCTCTTCCGTCAGCCACCACTCGGTATCGAGGGCGACGAGGGTGATCTCCGGCGTGAGTTCGACCACCGCCGGCCCCGGGAAGCCGTCGTCTGGCAGAAAGACATTGCCGCGGTCCAGGTAGGCCTCGACATAGGCTTCCTGGCGCCGCAGGGTGGCGAGGCCCCCGGGGGCGGAGTTGTTCCAGTCGTGATTGCCCGGGATAAAGACCACACGACCTGGGTGGGCGCGGACGGCATCGAGCTGCCGGCGAAGCCGCGCCTCGGCCGTCGCACGGCCGGGGTCGGAGGAATCGGGCAGGCCACAGCAATAAATAGTATCTCCTAAAAAAACGACGGCGCTGTGTTCGCCGGCGGCTTCCATCCGGGAAAGCAGGAGTGGCAGAGGGTCCTTGTACCCTTCCCGCGCCGGGCTGCCGGCATCGCCGATGAGAAACACGCGATAGGCGAGCTGCGTGTCGGGGGGAGGCAAGAGGGTCTCCCACCCTTCGTACGTCGAAGCGACGAAGGGACGGGAGGCCGAGCAGCTGGAAACCAGCAGCAGTAGCAGTCCGATGCCGGCGTGGATGACGGTAGACATAACGGGAGCAACGGGTGTGTGGGTACGGAGCCGCCTAGCGCGACATGAAGCGAAGCAACGTAGCGCGTCCTTCGCCCCCTTCGTTGGCGATATACAGATCGCCGTTGCCGGTGAACGCCATGCCTTCCGGTTGTCGGAACAGGTTATCGGGGATAGGCACCGCGGCCATGAGGTCGCCCTGTGGGTTCAGGACAACCACGCTTTTTAACACGGATGAGATGAGATACATCTGTCGGTTGGCGGGGTGAATAGCGAGAGCGGCCGGCTTGAAGGCGCTCGCGTCGAGCAATGGGCCTAGCGCGAGACGGATCACCCGGTTGAGCGGATGGCTGTCGAGGTGAGCGATGGCCTCGAGATCGACCAGATAGACAGGTTTTGGAGATAGAGCGCCCGTCGCCAGGTCGTAAGCGTAGATCGCCCGTTTGTTCTTCAGCCCTTGGCCGGCGAACTCCTTGCAGGCGATGAGCAGACGGTTATGCGCGGCGTCGTAGGCGAGTCCTTCGGTGTCATGTCGGGCGGAGAGGCCGGTTTTGATGGGCGTGGCGTCGAGCGTCTCACTGCGCCAGTCGGCGATGTGATGGAGCGTGCCATTACTCTCCAGGATAAACAGCCCTTCGGGCGTCAGCTCGAGATCTTCGTAATCGCCGTCTTTTCCAAAGCGCGTTTCGCGAACAATCCCCCCTGTTTCGACATCGAGGATATACAGGTGCCCCTTTTCGTCCTGGATGGCGCCGAGACGTCCTTCTTCCAGGACGGTCAGGCCTGAGATTTCGGTGAGCGACCGGGGAAGTTCGAACACGGCGTCGGGGCGCTCCAGGTCGTACGCGGCTGCCGGCGGCGCCTCGGGTTCGGCTGCCGGCTGCGCCCGGGGATGTTCGCAGCCGGACGCCATCGCCAGCGCGATGACAGCGATGGCGGGGGCCATAAAAGCGTTACACATGGGAGTACGGGTCGGATTGGGTGGAGATCCGGGGCATGTTTTTCCGCAGCCTGGAGCCCGAGAACGACGCACCGCGCCGGTTGGACGCACGAGAGGAAGGTAGTACATTACACAACGTACATCATAGAGGACCCTTCGCGATGTCCGGAGCGATGACCGCCGGATCGCGCTGGGCGCGCACCAACCGGGGACGACCCGACGACGGTCGCGACGTCGGGGCCGGCCAACGACCTATGCACGAGAAAAAACGCAAGACAGCCGCTTTGGATTCACCCGACGAGCGAGGCGCCTTTCTGGCGCCGGCCGGCCACGACGAAAACGACGTGCTGGAAATGTCCGGGGTAGTGGACGACGACGGCGACGCCTGGAGGGACGAGGCGGGAGCCGGCGATCTCAAACGGGCCAAAAAGAAGAAAAAAAAGAAGGGCAAGAAGCCGGAACAGGTGAAGGAGGTGCCGGCGTCCGGTTCCGCTCGGGGCATCGAGACGCTGTTCCGCACGTCCTATCGGACAAATATGGATCTGAGTTCGCTGGCCGACACGAAGGCGAACATCATGATCAGCATCAACGGCATCATCATCTCTATCATCCTGGCGTCGATCTCCCCTAAAATCGACGCCAACCCATGGCTGATTCTGCCGACGACCGTGCTGCTGCTGAGCTGCCTCGTGTCGATCGTGTACGCCGTGCTGTCGGCCCGGCCCCGCGTGCATAAAAACGTAATCACGCTGGAGGAAGTGCGAAATAATACCGCGAATATCCTCTTTTTTGGCAATTTTGTCAGCCTGAGGGAGCGAGAATACATCGTGGGTATGAAAGAACTGCTGCAGAATTCCGATACCTTGCGCGAGCAGATGATCAAGGATATTTATGGCCTGGGTCTTGTACTGATCAAGAAGTACGAACTCTTGCGCGTTTCGTACACCGTTTTCATGTTCGGGCTCATTTCGGGTGTGCTCCTGTTTAACCTGGTCTACCTATGGGTTGTCTTGTTTCCGCCCGCACGGGGTGGATCGTTGGTGCCGTAAGGAGGGAACGGGGGCGTAGCATGATGACGTTGTACGAAAGGACAAACCCGATGACGGTATGACGGTCAAATTCTGGGGGGTCCGAGGTTCATTCCCCACGCCGCATCCCCACATGCTCCGGTACGGCGGCAATACGTCGTGCGTGAGCGTTTCTGTCGACACGGGCATCGTAGTGATCGATGCCGGCACGGGTGCCCGTCAGCTGGGCAAGGCGTTGCTCGGCGCCACGCAGCCTATTTACCTGCTGCTGACCCACCTGCACAACGATCACATCGAAGGATTCCCGTTTTTTACGCCCCTTTACCACCCCGGCCACCGCGTCCATCTCATCGACTACCGGCAAGACCGGCAAGCGTGGTCCCCACTGGCCATGCTGGATGGCGTCCACTACCCCATGCGGCCTTCGTCGATCGTGGCGGATTATGTGGCGGTTTCGGAATTCGGCCCCGATTATCTCTGCGCGCGCGGGCTCGACGTCTCGGCGGTGCCGGCCAATCACCCCGGTGGCGCGTACGGGTACCGAGTGGCGCACCGGGGGCGAGTGTTTGTCCATATACCGGACAACGAACTGAACCCGCCGGACTCCGAGCATACGGTCCCGTACGCCGAATTTGTCCGTTTCTGCCGCGGCGCGGATGTCCTTTCACACGACGCCATGTACACGAGCGATGACCTGCCGGCGAAGTGGGGGTGGGGCCACAGCCAGCTCGACCAGACCTGCCAGCTTGCGATCGACGCCGGCGTCCGCCACCTCGTCCTCTTTCACCACGACCCCGAGCGCACCGACGACGCGATCGACACGCTCCAAGACCGCGCCCGCGCCCGCCTGCAACCCCACGGCATCGAGTGTACGGCCGCGTACGAGGGGCTCACGTTTAATCTGGGGGGGTAGCGAGGTTCTATCGGTCCCGCAGCCACAGCCTCGCGTTCGTTTGATTGCGGATGTCCTGCGTGGTTTGTGGCCGTAAGACCAGCAGCTGGCGGAGGTGGGCCGTGCCGGATTCGGTGTCGCCGGCATCGAGATAGGTCTGCGCCAGCTCGTGATGCACGAAGGGATTCAGGGGGTCCAGTGCGGCGGCCCGACGGAGCAGTTCGATCGCCTCATCGCGTGAAGCCGGGGGTACTTCGCCGTAAAATAGCCGCGCCCAGGTTTGCTCGACCCACGTCAGTCCGGCCAGCTCACGGTACAGGATCCCAAGTGATATGTAGGGATAGGCCAGCAGCGAGTCGATGGCGATGGCGGCGCGACTGTGGTGCTCGACCTTCCGCGCCAGCATGATCCGTTCCTTGCCACCCCTGAACTGGGCCAGGTTGCCCAGTGTGGCGGCCATCATAAAATGGGCCACCGCGCTTTCAGGATAGGCGGCCAGCAATCGTTCGGCGCTGGCCACGGCGAGGCGGAAATGGGTTTCGGAGGATTCGGTCCCGGATCTGGGCCCGGGCTCCGCGAGCAGGTCGAGCCCGATGTCGTAGTGCGTCCGCGCCATGCCCAGATCGATGGCGAATACCGCAGCGCCGGCGAGCCGGCTGGCCTCTTCGTAAGAACTCAGCGCGGCTCGAGGCTCATACCGGGCGTAAGCGGCTTCGGCGGCGGCAAGGGGTCGGGCATAGGGCGGCGTCTGGGCCTCGGCCTGGCCGGATAACCAGACCGCCAGGAGCGTGATGCCGACAAACGTGTTATTCCAGCCGAAGCTCCTGCACCCGCAGTTCGGCCTTTTCGAGCCGTTCCTGGCAGTGGCGGACCAGTGCAATACCCTCTTCATAGGTTCGGACGGCCTCCTCGATCCCTGGAGGGTCGTTTTCGAGTGTTTCAATGATCTGTTCGAGCCGCTGCAACGCTTCTTCGAAGCTGAGCGAATCATGGGCCTGAGCTTCGTCGCTGGACATCGGGTCGGATCGGGTTAATGGCGAGGGCAGGGCTACATACCCCGCCGGCCGCGATGGGTTCTTGCTCACCCTACTCGCGAGTCGCACAGAACGTGTGCCGCTTCGATGCGTACGAGTACCCCTCCACCGAATACAAATAGGAGCTCCTCCGAACCAGCGATCTATCGGGCAACCAATCTGGTTTTCCCTTTTTCCTTTTTCCTTTTTCCTTTTGCCATGAACCTTCGTCTTACCGGAAAAACAGCGATCGTCACAGGCGCCAGCCGTGGGATCGGAAAAGCCATCGCGTTGGAGCTGGCGCGTGAGGGATGCCGGATCGTGCTTTGCGCCCGCGAGCCCGGCCGACTTACGGAAGCCGCCGAAGACATCACTCGCCAGACGGGTACGGCCGTAGAGCCGGTCGCAGCCGATATCACCTCGCCCGACGCGGCCGCCCGACTCGTTGAGGCGGCGAAGCGCCGGTTCGGGGGGATAGATATCCTGGTCGGCAACGCTGGCGGCAACCGCCGCAAACCCCTGGTGGATACGACGGACGAGGACTGGTCGCAGCTCATCGATCTCAACCTGATGGGCCATATCCGGTGCGCGCGGGCCGTATTGCCGGCGATGAAACAGGCCGGCGGCGGGTCCATGGTGTTTGTCTCCAGCATCTTCGGCCGCGAAGCCGGCGGGCCGGGACTATCGATCTACAACACCACCAAGTCCGCCCTGATCAGCATGGCCAAGATTCTGGCTATCGAGGTGGCCGGCGATGGGATCCGCGTAAATACCGTCGCCCCCGGCTCGATCCGCTTCCCGGGCAGCAGCTGGGACAAACGCTGCATCGACGACCCTGAGGGCATGGCGAAATTCGTCGAACAAAACCTCCCCATCGGCCGCTTCGGAACGGCGGAGGAGGTGGCGGATGTGGTGACGTTCCTCGTCAGCGATCGCGCCAGCCTGGTAACCGGCGCATGTATTACGGTGGATGGATCCCAGTCGCGCTCGTTGATTTGAGAAGAGGCTTAGCTCGACTTTGTCCATGCGAAATAGAGATATTGCGCTCTAGAATTGGCCTTTCGAAATAAATCTGATATTTTTCAATGTCCTTTGTTGGGTGCGACATTTAAAAAATACATCCTCCGCATCGGGGAAAACTCCGGGCCGGCTATGAGAGGGCGTCGCTACGCGACGCGCGCCCGCGCCAGTATCTGTAAACTGTTTCGAGGGCAACTCCTCAACGTGCTTCTCGGAATTGGGCAAAGTCGAGCTTAGAAACTGTAGAGATTGCCACAACCCATTGCATTTACTGATGGCTTAATTCATCGTTTCTTTCAGATGATCCGATAATCGGAGCGACAATGCGACGAGCGTCAGGGTGGGGTTAGCTGCTCCCGCAGTCGTGAATGCGGCGGCGCCGGCCACGTAGAGATTCGACAGACCATGCACCTTACAGTTGACGTCAACAACGCCCTGTTTGGAATCCTCATGCATACGCGTGGTGCCCATGTGATGCCATCCGGTCCCCAGGAAAGGAGGCCACACGTCGTCCGGTTCTTCCACCCAATCCATGATCATAATGCGGCCGAATCCATGCCGGCCAACTTCCTCGCCGAGGGTATGATAGAAGTCGCGGATGGTGCGTTTGTCCAGATTGGTTAATTGCCAGTTCAGTTGCACACGCGGAACTCCCAGCTCGTCCCGCTCAGGGCCTAATGTGATTCTGGAAGCAGGATTTGGCGCCTGTTCAATACGGGTGAACAGGCGAAAAATCGTGCTTTCCGTTGAAATGGTCGGGGTTTTTTCCCCGGCTTTTATCCGTTCCAGATTGTCGTCGAACTGATCCTTAAACACTTTTGCATTCGGATACTGGCGCTGAATGTTACTACGAATATCCGCCGTCTCCGTACTGGTTGCGGGATAAAGTCCGGCCGTGATATTTAGAATACGCAGTTCCTCCTGAGTGGCCCGGTTCAGCGTGAGTTCGCCTCTGTAGTTTCTCGATGCGAATCCCAAATTCTGCATATACAGATCCAGGTTTCGCGTCTCGGGAATCGCCAGAAAGGCAGAACTCACCTCCGGGTGGTCCATAAAGAATCTCCCTACAAGATCCAGGTCGTTTCCCAGTCCGTTGCGAGCCTGTCTGTTCGACGCCAGCAAGAGGCGAGCATTCTGAATCGTTCCCGTTGCCAGCGCATACACACGGGCCTTCACGCGGTGTTGTTTACCGTTGAGGCATTTAATCTCCAGTTCATCCACCGAAGAGACAGATTCATTGGCGGCGATGTTTGTGACGGCCGCATACGTGTACAGATGAATGTTTTTTGCCGAGACGATGTCTTCTCGATACCGGGTTCCGAACCGCGTCGGGGGGCTCAGTTGCCACATCTTCGTGTAGACTTTCGCCTTGTCGAACGGAAGCTGTGGCCTGATCGGCTCCTTCTTTTCCCAGTATTCAGTGCTATATTCATACGGCCCGAGTTCGAGCCATTTATGCGCCCGAGCGTAGAAAACATCCAGGTCCTTTCGCTGGATCGGCCAACCGCTATGCGGCACCCAGTCTCGCTTGATAAAGTCGACTTCATCATACGGCGAACACATTCCCGCCCAGTGGCCTGTAGTCCCCCCAAACATGTGCATGCGCGTCGATTGGAGTAGATGATAGTCGCGGCCTGTAGTTTCGCCGGCATATCGATCCTGCATCTCCGTGTCGTAATCAAATCCACCTCCTTCCAGGAGAATGACGTTGTAAGGGGTGCCCACGCATTCGAGCGCCATACTTATGCCGGCGGCGCCGGCTCCAACAATACAGATATCGCCTTCGATGAGCGATCCATCCTCGAGTGTTCGGGCATCAATGTGCATCGCCGTTTAGTCTGGCTATAGTTCGTGTGAAAGCGTGTAGCTCACAAAAGTCACTTCCCGACTATCGGGCGACCAGGAAGGGACGTTGATCGTTCCCTGTCCACCAAAAAACTGGGCGAGTGCGCGGATCTCACCACCACCCACGGGCATCAGCAGCAACATTACACCTTGATTTGCCGGAAGCCCTTCGACGTGTGGATCGTAGGAGAGGAACACGATCCACTTCCCGTCCGGTGATGGATGGGGAAACCAGTCATTGAGGCGTCATGAGTCATTTGTTCTTCTTCGCTTCCATCGGCTTTCATTCGGTAGATATGAATGGTGTCCGTGCGGACGGAGTTGAAGTAAATGTACGCGCCATCGGGGGAGTAGTCCGGCTCATCATCCAGCCCGGGTGCTTCTGTTCGTGTAGTCCGGTTCGCTGTAGGAAATGGTGCCGGGGATGGCAATATCTCCGATGTCTGTGTGGCCCTCGAATTGACCGAGTTCTGACGTACACGATGCCAATAACGTGACAGCAATTAACACTAAACCAGTTCTTAAATGGGGTTTCATGGTGATGGATGTTGGGGTGTGAGCATTCGATTGGACCGTAAGCCGTCCGTGTAACACGTGAATCACTACTCTATTTTTCTTTTTGTAGGGTTATCAGGTAACCGCATCCGTAGCGCTTAGGGTAAGAAGCACGAGCTGTCCGATGCCTGCAAAGACCCCTTCCAGGAGCCAGTCCGTGATCTCAATTTCACCATCATCTTGCAGCCAATGCGTTCGGCAAACTAAGCACCTTTGTCAACGGGTCCGCCGCATAGCAGGCCCACTGATGTAGGTTCAGGGGCGTCTAGCCGGCAGCGAAGCCCGATAACGCGTTATGTCGGTCAATAGCAGTCTGGCCTGCGTTCCCCAGCCGCCAATGAGAACATCCGTCTTGCCGTCTCCGTCCAGGTCGCCCGATCCCATGCTCCAGCTGCGCCCGACCGTGATGCCGGGGACGACATCGAGCGTGACGTCCGTGAAGGTCCCTTTGCCATCGTTCTGCCAGGCTCGAAGTTGGAGAGGGACGAAGCCGGGGACCTGGATGGCCCCCACGAGGAGATCTGGCGCACCGTCGTTGTTAAAATCGACAACGCTCGCGGCCCAACTCGAGAAGGTGTGAGCCGGCAGGCGCTGCTCCGTTTCATCGCGGAAATTTCCCTCGCCATCATTTACCAAAAGGCGCGTCTGGGGGTCCTTGTCCCACGCCTGATTGTTGCTGGTGATGTTGAGGAATACGATGTCGTTGTTCCCATCCCCGTTGACGTCTAACACATGTACCTCGCGGGTCTCCATGGGCACGCGCAGATCTAAACGGTCGGACGCATCGGTGAAGTGACCGTCCCCGCTATTGATCAGCAAACGATTGGGATAGGAAGGACTGGCGATGACGAGGTCGAGATGGCCGTCCCGGTCCATGTCTGCCAGGGCCAATCCCTCGGTCTGGTCGTCGGATTGCGGCAGGTGCGTTCCGGAGGCGTCGATGAAGTGACCCGGACGATCCGGATTGTTGAGAAATAGCAGATTGTGGGCAGGGTAGAGCTTCATGCCGGGTCCGAAGCCCTTCTCGCCGGTGCTGCCAACCACAATGTCCGGCCGGCCGTCCCCGTTGACGTCGCCGACCGCAAGCGCATTGCCCTGGCTCGTGGCGGGCAATCGATCGCTGGCATCTTCGAAGCCGCCCTTACCATCACCCAGAAACAATTGATGGGTCTCGTCCGACTCCGCGACAAAGACAACGTCCATGTTTCCATCCCCATCGAAGTCTGCCGCCCCCACATGTTCGTTGTCGTGACTGACGATCCCAAACGCGTCAGGCTGGTAGCTCAGCTTTCCCGTGCCGTCGTTCATATACAGCCGGTTCACCCCGTGCTCGACGGACACCGCTACATCGAGATGCCCGTCGTTGTTGACGTCGACGAAGACAGAGTGAGAAGAATGCAGGCTCGGCGCAAGGGGCACGTGCGTCGAAGTGGCATCCACGAATAACGACGAGGGTCGTTCGGGAATCGGGGTAAACGCATCCGTGGCGGGGTCGCGCACCGTCAGCTGCTGAGCTTCCGCAAATGGTGTAATCAAAAGGGCAGACAGAGCAAATAAGAGGCTGGTCCAGAGGTGGTGTCTCATCGTGAGCTTTACCCGTTTAGGTAGAATGGTGAATGAGCGGCATCTTTCACGTATCGGGTTCCGACCCCGCTTACCTGATCGACCGCGCGGCCTCGGGCAGCGCGAACGCTATGATCGAGTCGCCGTGCTTTGTACCCAGTTTCCCTCCGCCGCCGGCCGCGATCACGACGAACTGTTTGCCGTCGATCATGTACACACTCGGCGTCGCGTAGCCGCCGGCCGGCAACTGGTACTCCCAAACGACCCTGCCGGTATGCTTATCGAAGGCGCGGATTTTCTCGTCGGCGGTGGCCGCTATAAAGATCACATCGCCGGCCGTCACGACCGGGCCGCCGAAGTTCTTGGACCCCGTGTTGCGGATCCCTTTCGCGACCAGTTCGGGGTATTCACCGAGAGGGACTTTCCAGAGAATCTCGCCTTTCGCCAGGTCCACGGCGCTGAGCGTCCCCCACGGGGGCGCGATCGCCGGATACCCGTTCTGATCTACGAAGAAGGGAGCGATGTTGGCGTAACGCGGGCTCTTGCCTGTGCCTCCATCGCTGGTTGTGACCGCTGCCGTTTGTTCGGACGCCTTTACCCCTCCGGCCGGCTCCGATTCCTGAACCGCGCTCTTCAGGAAAGCCGTGAGGTCGCTTACCTGCCCATCCGCGAGCTGGGGGAAGGGCGGCATCATGTTGCGGCCGTGACGGATAACGGTCACCATCGAGTCGTTGCTTATGGCGAGGTTCGTAAGCGGAGGGTGGGCCGGCGGATTGCCCTCTCGGTTGAGCCCATGGCATGCCGTGCAGTTCTGGTCGTACAACGCCCTACCACGATCGACGGGCGAACTACTTGCGACGTCCACGTCCGTTAAGGGCTTCAGCGTATGGATGGTGGGCGCTTCGTTGGCATTGACAAACATCACGTTGGTCCGAGGGTCGAAGGCAGCGCCTCCCCACTCCACACCTCCCTGGTGGCCGGGCAGCGTGATGACGCCTTTCAGTGACGCGGGTGTGTACAACCCCCCGGTCTCGTATTTCCTGAACTCGTTCAGGACGTACGCATGGGTCTCCGGGTCAATATTGCTCAGCTCTGATTCCGTCAGGTGCGTCCGAACCAGAGGCGGCGGCCTGAGAGGAAACGGCTGGGTCGGCCATGCTTCCTCACCCGGCACCGTCGAGGCCGGCACGGGGAGTTCGACAACCGGGAAAACAGGCTCCCCCGTGTCCCGGTCCAGGACGAACGTCAAGCCCTGCTTCGTCAGCTGTACGACGATATCTCTGGGCGTGTCGCCGGAGTTCACCGTCGCAAGGATGGGCGCGGGAGGACTGTCGTAGTCAAAGATGTCGTGGTGGATGGTCTGGTAGTGCCACTTCCGCTCTCCGGTGGTGGCGTCCAGGGCCACCACGCTGTTGGCAAAGAGGTTAGCCCCTTTCCGCGTGCCGCCGTAGATAAAATCGCCCGCCGCCGACCCGGTAGCGAAGAACACCCAGCCCCTCTTGTCATCAACGGTCAGGCCGCCCCACGGGTTGGCGCCGCCGTACATCTCCCCTTCCTCCCATTCCCACGTATCGTACCCGAACTCGCCCTTTACGGGTACCGTGTGGAAGATCCACTTGAACTCACCGGTTTCCATGTCGTAGGCACGCACATCGCCTGGTGTTGAATCGTGCTCCTCCGGTACGCGGGAGCCGACGATGAGGAAGTTTTTGTACGCGATGCCGGGGGTCGTCACCTCGATGGATGCCAACTCAGGTGCAATGGGAAGATTCTTGCGCAGATCAATAAACCCCCCTTCCCCGAACGACTCTATGAGTGCACCCGTCCTGGCGTCCAGCGCATAAACCCTGTCCTTCACGAAGTTCAAGATCCTTTTCTTCCCCCCACTGGCGCCTTCCCAGTAGACCAGGCCACGGTTGCGGCCGTGAAATACTCGCTCCGAGTTGATGTACTTCGAAGGCACAAATTTCCAGACCTCCTCTCCCGTCGCCGCATTCAATGCAATGGCGTTGATTTCGGGCGTGGTAAAATACAGTAACCCGTCCACTATGATAGGGTTGCTGTACATCCCAGGGCCCACCGGATTGCCGTGTTTGTATTCCCAGGCCTTCTCCAGTTTATTGACATTGCCGAGGTTGATTTGCGAGAGCTCGGAGTACTGTATGGCCGTCTTGTCCCCCCGGTAAATTGCCCAATCGCGGAAGTTATTGAGCCGGTCCTCCCACTCCGGCTCGGGTGGCGCCGTACGATTATCCGAGGGTATCAGGTCGTTGGCGTCAATCCCGTACACAAACAGCGACAGAGCCAACGTGCCTCCGAGGAGCGCGACAGCGGGAATGCGGCGATGTCTCATGGTAGTACGAAGCCCGTGTAGGTTAAACGCGTAGAAAATCGGCTGCTTTGGTCAATTCGACGTGGCATACTCCGTCCATGCGCGCGATAGCTCGATGTGGTCCAGGTTGCCGGTGTAAGCCAACAGACGGTACCGGAAGGTTTTCGCCTCACCCCTGGCGAGCTTCCAATCCCCCATGATCTGCAGCGACGGCCCCACTCCCAACTCGCCGTCGACACGCCAGGAAATGGGGAAGCCGGCATTCTTGGGGTGATCGAAGAAGGCTATGTGCGCCGGGTCGTTGCGCCCCTCCACCCGTATGCCCACATCGGTCCAGATCGCACGCTGAGCCTCGGCCTCGTTATTTCGCTGACCCGCCGCGTTAACCACCTCGCCTACAGACTGCTCGTGCCAGGGCATGCGGAGGAACAGCCCTCCGACGAAGAACTTGCCAAATGTGATGTCGGTCTTGGCCTCGCCTACCCATGCGAGATCGAGAACGTACCTGCCGTGCACTTCCCGCATGGCCCATGTCTGTGTTTCGGTAAGCGTGGTGTTTCCGTTCTCGTCCAGAAGATCGTATACCGTCTGCCACTTAACCTGCTCACCCGTGCCCACGAGCACGCCGGCCGAAACGCGGCGGTAGTAGTCACTCTGAGACCGGCCCTCGATGCAGCAGGCCATGAAGTAGTCTCGGCCATTCACCAACTTCAGGCCCCAGTACAGGCCCGTTTGGTGCCTGTGATGTGCCGGCCTGTACTCCGTGAGTACGCCTCGCCCATCCGGAGCCACTATCGGGTGAATGTAGGGACGTGCATCCTCCTGAGCGACCTGGGTAAGGATAGCCTGCGCCTCTCCATAACGAAAGATAGAAATGGTGCCGGCCTCCTGATCATGCTGGATGCACAGTGATCCAGGAACACCCGCTCCCGGTGGTGTGCAATCCGCAGAGCCCGGGTCGCCTAGCCCGGCGCTGGCAAGGCCTGCAAGAAGTAGAGCGACGCTCGCTAGCCGCATCTTAGTCGACCTCCTTGATCTTGATGCTTCGATAGGACATGTCATCCGCCACGGGACGGATCAGGATATTCCACCTGACGCCCTCATCCGAATTTCGCTGGTACTCCAGGATGTGA
Organism: Rhodothermales bacterium; assembly: GCA_034439735.1. Classification (NCBI taxonomy): domain Bacteria; kingdom Pseudomonadati; phylum Rhodothermota; class Rhodothermia; order Rhodothermales; species Rhodothermales bacterium. The sequence goes on from JAWXAX010000302.1 coordinate 30,492, forward strand.
GCCCCGTTGAGCCAGTACTCCGTTCGACCATTGGACATCATCCGTATGACCGCGCGATTCCAACGATCCGGTATCGCCTTCTTGGATGCCAGGTGACAGAAGGTAAGCGCATCGCCACCCTCGCCTGACCCAGGCACATTTGACCCAGCCTCTGCATAACCGAGGCCGCAGACGGCGTCATCCGTTGCGGACATGAACTCAAATTTCAGCTCAAACGGCACGGACGGGGCGTTGGTGACGAGCTGCTGGTCACTGGGAGCATCCGGGGTGCCTGAAGCGCCGACGGAGATGGCGCCGTCAACGATCTCGAAGCCGGCGTTTGTGTCCCCCGTCCATCCATCCAGGCTCTTACCATCCCATAGCAGCCGGTAGCCGTTCTCCTTCTCCTGCGGAGAGAGGTTGTTGGGGATCAGGTTCGTCACGAACAGGTCGTCAAACGGCGAAGGCTGCAGGTCCGTTGTTTTGATCCGGAAGTTTCGCCACCTGATCTGCCTGGCTCCTTCCGGGTCGATGTTGGGCTGGTTGGCGTGTAATTGCAGGCCGATGAAGCCCCTCGTGGTCAGATTGTCTTCCAGGTTGGCCGTGGGAATACCGTTCACCCAGACCCGGTTGGTGGTGCCGATGGCCTCGATTCGGTAGCTATTCCATTGATTGTTGACGAACGCCCTCTTGGATTCAGGATGTATGTCCGTCGTGACAAGCCATCCCCTCCGCGCTTCGTCATAGATACTGCCGCTCCACTTTTGCGGCTTGGTATCTATTTCCGCCTGGTAACCGTGAACCCTTCCTTCCTGGTATCCATCGTGGCTGAGGCTCCGAAATTGGACACCAGAGTTATTCATCAGCAGGTCCGACCTGACTTCGAATTCCAGGATAAAGTCGCCGAACTCTTCCTCGGTGACCAGGAATCCGTTCGGCTCACCCGGAACGGTCGTCCCGACGATTGCTCCGTCCTTGGCCTCGAAGATGTGTGCGCCGTTCAGCTGCTTCCATCCCGTCAGATCCTCTCCGTTAAAAAGGCTTCTCCATCCGCTACTCGCCCCGTTAGTCATGTCCTGCGCCCTGGTAGTGGATGCAGAGATGAGCAGGCTCATGGCAAGTGCAATGGAGGCGTAGGATTGTCGCGCTGGTCTCATGTCGAATCTCTACTCGTTTTCACACATTGTTGTGAAGCGGTGCCGCTCCGAACGCGAGCGGAGTGTCGATCTGGGTAAGGGTGTTCGGAAGTGTGGCCATGACCATGGTTTCGCACTGCTGGCTTCGCCTGTCACTCATCGCTGAGCTACACCATCTACATTATAGTAACACGACCTTCTCGACACGCTCAAAAACCTCCTCCAGAAGTTCTTCCGTTATCTCGATCTCGCCCTTATCCTCCATCTGGGCGAGGACCTGAACCGGACCCGCGATAAATGCATAGTTCACATATCGCATTAAAGTCCCTTCAAATCGTTCCAATAAGCCCGGAAAGCAAGCCCTGATCATTTCGGCTTCCATGGCATCCTTCCGAGCTTCCATCTCTGGTCTAAGAACAGACGATATTTCACACTGTATCTTGACGGTAGCAGCATCACGATGATTGAAATACCATCTCGCAAAGCCAAACCAGTACGCTCGCAGACGCTCTTTCGGCGAATCCGCCAGACCCATATTGGCCTTACAAGATCCAACAAACTCGGCTACAATCTCCACGTAGAGCTCGTTGAGGAGCTGCTCTTTGGTCTCGAAATAAACGAAGAGCGTCCCATTCGCGACCCCAGCCTTCCGCGCGATGGCTGCAGTCGACACACTTTGTAGACCATTACGGGCAAACAATTCGGTCGCAGCTATGAGGAGTGCGGCTCGTTTATCTGTAACACCGTTCCGTGAGCGAGTAAGGGCTGTGGAGAGGTCTTCCATCAAGATGAAGCTCGATACTTGGGAAGGAATATATTCTGTATATACGATTGACTGATCGATCAGTCAATCGTTGCCTTAATTTATTACAAGATCCGCAGTAGCTTACTGCGCGGAATCTAAATTGAAAATGCTGTTTTCTTGAAGCTTTCTTTTGAGAATCAACGACCACTGTCTCGGGTGGTGGTTCTTTTGCGTGGAATGCCCTCGTTCTTTGATCCAGTCTTTATGTTAGCGCCGCACAGGGTAATGGGTTGGTTTGACACCGCTGCCCCTACGCATACGTGGTTGAGTGGAGACGCCTATTGAAAGATACCCCCTATGCTGATTGACCGTCTTCCCCAAGATTATGGATGACGGACGAGTCGGTGAAAAGAGCCGACCAGGATATTTGAAGCATTGATCTTCAGCGACGTGCTGCTTGTCGAGGGAATCAAAACGCCTTGCCAGTTCCTGATGCTGTGTTGTGACAGGCAGGAGGACGTGCTTGCAAATCTACTCAAACGCCATGACCGTCGCCACGAGCCGGCGCTGGCGGTCTTGCTTCCGGTTCCACTGGATGAGGATGGGGCTCTGGTAGGTGCCGTGGAGTATAGCCGGCTGGTCGGTCTGTTGCGGATCGGCGACGAGGAAGCGGACGGAGCGCTTCATTTGGAGGGCGCGCGCGGCCTGGGCGGCGAGCACTTTCTGGATGCCGCGCCCAAACAGGGAGGTGCTGAGGCCGAGGCGGTCGAGCGTGCGGTTGACGACGTGCACCAGATCGTACTTGGCGTAATTGAGCATCTTGTTCGGCACGGCGCGCGGGTCCTTGAGCATGTGCCAGCCCTTTTGGGCCATGAACCGCATGGGATTGTGGAGCACCTCGGCGAGGTCGTACTGCATGAGCAGCGTCTCGTATTCGTTCACCGTCAGCGCGGCGCCCTGTTCGTCGGGCGCGAGGCTGATTTCGATCCGCCCCTGCTGGATCCCGAGCCGGCGCACCTCGTGGTCGAGCTGGTCCATCAACCCCAACCGCGGGTCCTTCAGGTTGACGGAATCCACCCGATGGCCCGACACGGGCACAATAAGGGGGATGGTGTGGACGGGCACCTCGCGGTTGTAGCCGATGACGGTGGTCTTGCGCCGGCGCTTCGTCCCGTCACACTCGCCATCGAGGTCGACAAAGTACACCGGCATCTCCCCCCGGTGCTTGTAGGTGACACAGTTCTCGAGCCCGGATCCGATGTAGGTCAGATGGGAATCCCCGTTCAGGGGTTCGGAACGCTTCTGCTCCTCGGTGAGCTCGGTACGAAGGTGCAGCTTGTCGTGGCAGTAGTTCGCGAGGGGCGGGAAGAGCTCGTGGAAACCATCCACGTAGGCCCGGAGGGAGTCCGGACTGTGATTCAGCCGGTCGCACACGCTTTGTTCGAAATATCCGGCCGTGGTATGGAAGGAACAGTAGAGCGCTTTTTCGTAGGTGCGGAAAAAGGCCTCGTCGTGTTCTTTCAGCCGGGAAGAGATGTCGATGACGTCGAAACGCGACGACGGCGTAAGCTCTAAGCTGATTGCAGCCATGTGGACTCGGTATCAAGGACGAAAATTCGGTGAAGGCTACAGCGAATCCGTCGAAATGTCAATCGTCGTGGAGCGATAGGGTGGATCGCGTGGCGGGTGGATACGCGAACGACTCGTTTTACGTTACACCGCGCGTCCGGTTCGATGACTAACCAGCGTTGAACGTTAAACCGTTGAACCTTAAGAGACTGTTGAGATTTGTGTATTTCATAAGGAGCAAGTCATCCCCGCGCAGGCGGGGACCCAGAAAAATGCCAGTTTGATGGCTGGATCCCCGCCTTCGCGGGGATGACGATGCCTTTGATTGTGGAAATCTCAACAGTTTCTAAACCATTTCACGTCTCATCATCAAGATCGACCACCCGGGCGGCTTTTTTACCGTCCCAGAAGCGCAGCGTGAGGTCGCCTTCTGGCGCAACCTCGCCTGCGGAGAACAACCGCCGGCCCTCCTGTTCGACGACCACATAGCCCTGGCGGAGCGGCCGCGAGGGGTCCAGCAGGGTCAGGCGATGGTGGATCGAGGCGAGGCGGGTTTGTTGGAGGGCGATGGCGCGAGGGGCGGTGCGCTGGAGCCGGCGGGCGAGTTCGTCGATTCGCTGGCGGTGCTGGTCGAGCAGGTACACGGGTTGGCGGAAGCCATAGGCGTTGACGAGAGTCCGAAGGCGTTGCCGGCCCTCGTCGATCCGTTGCCGGAGCAGATCCGCCAGCCGGCCCTCGACACCGCGCAGGAAGGCCTGGAGCTCGCGCTGGTCGGGCGCGACGATCTCGGCGGCCATCGACGGCGTGGCGGCGCGGACGTCGGCCACGTAGTCGGCGATCGTGAAATCGGTCTCGTGCCCCACGGCGCTCACGATCGGGATGTCGGAGGAAAAGATGGCGCGCGCGAGGATCTCCTCGTTAAACGCCCACAGGTCCTCCGCCGAGCCACCCCCGCGGCCGACAATCAGGACGTCCGGCCGGAGGGGGTCGTCTGGCGGGATGCTGTTAAAGGCGGCGATGGCCTCGACGATGGTCTCGGCGGCTCCGATGCCCTGTACCTGCACCGGGCAAACGAGTACTTCGAGCAGGGGATACCGGCGTTCGAGGATGGAGAGGAGATCCTGCAGGGCCGCCCCGGAGCCGGAGGTGACGATCCCCACCCGCCGCGGGAACGCCGGCAGCGGCCGTTTCCGGCCGGCGTCGAACAACCCTTCGGCGGCGAGTTTCTCCTTGAGCGCGTTAAACGCCTGCTGCAACGCCCCCTCGCCCCCCAGCCGCAGCGCCCGGGCGACGACCTGCAGGTCTCCGCGTGGTTCGTACACCGACGCGCGACCGTACAGCTGGACGAACATCCCATCCTGTGGCTGGAAATAGACGGCCCGCGCCTGCTGCTGCCACATCACGCACCGCACCTGGGCGTCGGCGTCCTTGAGGGTGAAGTAACAGTGCCCGGAGGTGTGCCGCTTGAAGTTCGACAACTCCCCTACGATACACAGGTCGCCAAACGCTGTCTCGATATGCCGACGCGCCTGGCCGATGAAGTCGGATACCGACCACACGGGCGTCCGGCCGGCTGTCGCTCTGGGTGGTTCTGCCATGGGTTACCTGCTCGTGATGAAGATGGAAACAAAACGCCCGCCGCGGGTTCTGGCTCCCGGGAAGGAGTTACGGGTTGGCATGTTACAAGTTGGCAGGTTTCGTAACATCAACCAACTTGCCAACCTGTAACCAACACACCTGCAAACCTATGCCCCGCATCCTCTTCGTCTGCATGGGCAACATCTGCCGCAGCCCCCTCGCCGAGGGCGTTTTTCGCCACCTCGCGCGCGAAGCCGGCCTGGAAGATCACTTCGAGATCGCCTCGGCCGGCACGGGCGACTGGCACGTGGGCCATCCGCCCGACCGCCGGATGCGGCAGACGGCCACCCGACACGGGGTGTCGCTCGAGGACCAGCGGGCGCAGGTGGTGACGCCGGCCCATCTGGATACGTACGACCTCATCCTGGCCATGGACGCCCAGAACCTGCGCTACCTCCAGGCCATGGCCCGCCGGCCCGAGCATCACCAGAAACTCGCGCTCTTCCGCACCCACGACCCCATCCCCGGCGACGGCGCCGTCCCGGATCCGTATTATGGCGACGCCGATGGGTTCGAGGAGGTGTATGGGATAGTGCACCGCACGGCCAGGGCGCTTCTTCAATCGCTGCGCGATGAATGAGCGCCGTTATAAGATGTAAACTGCAAGGTTTAATGACGTCTGATGCCTTTCGCCTGCCCTGCCTTTAAACCTTAAACCCCGAACCTTAAACCTTCAGCCATCCCCATGCTCCACCCCTGGGAGGTCCCTCCACTCCCGCATCGGCTAACGCCGCTGCGTTTGGTTGGGATGACAGGCCTGGTATTTAGAACACCACTCGGCGCCAGGGTGGATACCTCGTATCGCATGGGTTACAATTCGATGTGGAGTTTGACGGTGTGGGTGTCGGGGAAGCGCCGAGTGGTGTTTTCAGCATACGGCCTGTCATCCCGACCGCACGCGTGGGCGCCAGCCGATGCGGGAGCGGAGGGACCTCATTGGAATGGGCAGTGTTCTGGCCGAGATTACAGTGCATTCTTTCAGAATTGAGCGACCTGCGTAAACGAATGCAGGCCGCCCTGCCCTTAAACCTTAAGAAACTGTTGAGATTTGCGTATTGCACAAGGAGCAAGTCATCCCCGCGCAGGCGGGGACCCAGAAAAATGCCAATCTGATGGCTGGATCCCCGCCTGCGCGGGGATGACTATGCCTTGGATTGTGGAAATCCCAACAGTTTCTAAACCCCGAATCTTAAACCTTCAGCCATCCCCATGCTCCACCCCCACATCATCGTCCGCGAAGGACCCCACGGCCTGGGCCTTTTCGCCTCGGCGCCCATTCGGAAGGGCGAAATCACCTGGGGGGCGGATGCAGGGTGGGACAGTCCGGATCGGTTATTCACCGAGGCGGAGATCGCGATGTGGCCCGAGGAGCGCCAGCGGGCGTTTTTCTTCCACTCTTACAAAGTGGACGACACCCACTGGGTCGGTGGCGACCAGGAGGAGGATCCGTCGCTCTACATGAACCACGCGTGTGACCCGAACACCTGGTTCGTGTCCGACACCCGGATGGTGGCGATGCGGGACATCGCCGCCGGCGAGGAGATTACCTACGACTACGCGACCAGCCAGGACGAAGACACCCTGTTCGACTGTGCCTGCGGCTCGCCGGCCTGCCGCAAACGCGTCACCGGACGCGAGCACCTGGAGCCCTGGTTCGCCGAGCGATACGCCGGCCACACGCTGCGGCACATCGCGGAGAAAATGCCGGACGTTAGCTCGCCAGCACCACCTGTTCGATAAACGCGTCCGCGTCGCTGAGGTCCTCCAGCATCAGATCCGGGCCGTGCGAAACGAGGAAATCCCGCGTGTGGTGCCCGGTGCAGACCGCCACCGAGAACACATTCAGTGACCGGCCGCAGAGGATGTCGTGTTTGGTGTCGCCGATGATGACGACGTCCTTGCCCTCGAAGCGGCGCGACGTGTGTGCCTCGGCGCGGTCGAGCGCGAAGGGGGTGAGCTGGTAGCGGTCGGCATGGTCGCTGCCGAAGGCGCCGAAGGGGAAGTACTCGGCCAGTCCGATGGCGCCGACCTTTAGGTAGGCGGTCGGCTGGAGGTTGCCGGTGAGGAGGGCGAGCTGCACGTCATCGCGCTCCGCCAGGCGTTTCACCAGCGTGTCCACGCCCGGGAGCATGGTGGTATCGCCGGGTGTGATGAGATCGGAGAAGTGTTCGACGAACAGCGTCAGCGTTTCAGTGAGCAGCCCCTCGACTTCCGCATCCGGGACGCCGTTGAGGAGCAGGATATCCCGCATGATCTGGGGATCGGTGCGGCCGGAGAAGTCGACGCCCTGCGTCGTGACCGGCCGGCCGATGAGGTGCTGGATGCTCCGTTCCATCGCCCGCCGGCCGACGCCGCGGGTGAAGAGCATGGTGCCGTCGATGTCGAACAGAAGGAGTTTCATGCCGTTGCGGGTGGGTGTTGAGATCCGCCCCCAACGACGCGCGGGGGGAAAGGTTGCCCGCGCCAGACCTTTCGGGTCTTGGAGACCCGAAAGGTCTCCTCGACGTAAAACCGAGCGGCTGTAAAAACTTAATAGGCCGGCGTCTTGCTTTCTGCTGGGAGGGGGGAGTATTATGTTAGGTAATGCAACATACTGTGCCTTATCTGTACTCATGTCGTTTCGGGACAAAGGAGTAGATAACTTCTCATCTCTCATTGTATTCTGTGACCCATGCATCCCTGCGAATGAGAACAATTATACGATATGCCCGATCACGGCCCATCATAGCAATTATGGTATGCTTCGCTGGTTGTTTAATATCACAAAGCGCCATATCACAATCAGGCCAGGTTCCTCAATTCAATCCACAACGATGGTTTCCGCTTGAGCTAGGGAATTATTGGCACTACCTTAGTGAAGATGGGTTTGGCAATACAACAGACGTTATACTTGCAACAACGCGCGATACTGTAGTCGGAATGGCAAGATGGACTGAAATTGATACAGCATACTGCGGTGTAGGCCCATTCTGCCCGAAGCCTCCACTCTGGTATCACTTCACCACAGACCACTATCTCTTGCTCAATACGAAGCCTGACCTCGTTTCGGCGGACACGGTGCTCATCACGACGCCACATTCCGTATTCCTTGTCACGGCGTGGACGGATACGCTAAAGACTCGGCGAGCCTTCGATCCCGTGGTTGTAGAGCTTTTGGATAATCCGGATGGTCAGCCAGAAGATTCAACAAATTTTTTACTGTCCATTTATGCGGATGTCTTATTCGAAGGCCAGTACATTTACCAGATTGGAAAGGGGGAAGGGCTCGTCGGTGCCCTGGTGAACGGACGGGAGTATGCGGACACCGGACTTATTCGAAATGTCGTGTTAACCCAGTCCGCTCCACGGCCAAGTTTCGATGAGGCCTCCGTAGATGTGTACCCTAATCCATCGCACGGAAATAGAACATCTATCGTTGTGCAGTCCGGAGAAACAGGTTTGTACCAGATTGATGTTTATGACACCCTCGGGCGGTACCTGTTTAGATCGATGCAGCTCATGCCTACCGACCAGCGCTGGAATGTAGAAATTGAGGAACGGAGTAGTATGACTTCCGGTGTTTATTTCATTCGACTGAGCCGTGATGGAGTGCCGCTCAGAACTCAAAATTGGGTTGTAGCTCCGTAGCAAGATTGGTTAAACGGTATGTTGAATAAGCAGCTTTGTAGACCTCAGAATATTGGTAGTACCGCCAAGGGTTTTAGCCGGAGAATACTAATGAAACATGTAATTGTTACTGTAGGGATGATCATGATCATTGCCACACCTTCTAGCGTAAGTGCGCAATCAGCTGGGGCATTACAGCGCCTATTCGGTGACGTTTGATGCCGGCCGGCTCTCCAGCGGCATCTACCTCGTCCGCGCCCGATTCGTGGCGGGTGACGGCCGGATGGAGACGCAGAGCCGGACGCTGACGCTGTTGAAATAAGGCAAAGGGTAAAAGGTAAAAGGCAAAACAGTGTTTCTTTTTCCTTTTCCCTTTTGCCTTTTCCCTTTTGCCTTGCCCCCTCACTCCATCACAAACCCCGACCCCTCCCGCTCCTCGTGGCGGATTTCATCCACCGGACCGCGTTTGCCCTCGCCGGCGTACAGCCGGTTCGGGCAGTTCACCACCAGCGCGTCGACTTCCCCGATGTTGCGGTAGGCATGCACCACGCCGGGCGGGACGATGGCGATGATTGGATGGGCCTCGCCGACATCGATAACGGTGCGGACGCCGTAGGTGGGCGACGCCTCGCGGGCATCCCACAGGTAGAGGCGGAATGTGCCGCTGTAAAAGAGGAAAAGGTCCGTCTGATCCACATGTTCGTGCGGCCCCCGCGCCACGCCGGGGCGGGTGAGGGAGAGGTACCCCATCGCCGGGTGGAGGCCCGCCGGCAGCTCGTCATGCCGAAAAAACTCCCCCAGCCAGCCCCGGGAATCGGTGAACTTCCGGAGGGGAGTTAGGGTGATGCCGGCGATGGCGCCGTCGGTCCAGGAGGTCATGGGAGGTGAGATCGGATATTGCTCGGCTTAAGGAGGTCTCTCCGCTTCGTCGCCGGCAAGCCGTCGACTCCGGTCGAGATGACATTTTTTTGGGGGGCTTGAGTACTGCTTTCGCATAAATCGCTACTCATGCGAATCAGGAGTTGAAAAGGTTGAACCAATGGTTCCTACTACTCGGTTCGTCATCCCCGACCCCGATCGGGGATCCATAAAACAGTTGAGAATAGCTCACTTGCTGTTCCTTGCTCGCAACTTCGCCATCAGTGAAGCTCGCATGGTTCCCCGCTTTCGCGGGGATGACGGGATTTTTGATGAATTTGAATTGTTATGTGGCCTGAAACCACGGAAAATATGTAATCCAACTCCTGATTCGCATTACTCGCTAATCGTCTATTCGCTAATCGCTACTCTCCCAGCTCTTCATACACCAGGTCCCGCGCCAGCTCGTTGGCCTCGTGCCACCCCTCCAGCGTGCCGGCATCGCCCCACCAGCCCTTCAGGACGCCGTGCGTGAGCCGGCCCTGGCGCACGTAGGCGCTGCTCACATCGCTCACCTCGTATTCGCCGCGGGCGCTCGGTTTGAGGGCGCGGATGATGTCGTACACCGTGGCGTCGTAAAAATAGATGCCGGTGACGGAGAAATTACTCGGCGGCTGCGCCGGCTTTTCGATGATCTCGATAATCCGCCCGTCCTCGAACCGCGGGACGCCGTAGCGCTCGGGGTCATGCACTTCTTTGAGCAGGATCCGCGCCCCGCCGCCGTCACGCGCGAGCTGATCCCGGTACGCCGCCACTTCATCCGTGATGTCCTCGGCGAGGATGTTGTCGCCCAGGATCACCAGGAACGGGTCGGCTCCGGTGTATACCTCACACAGCGCCATGGCCTGGGCGATGCCGCCGGGTTCGTCCTGCACGCGGTACGTGAGGTCCAGCCCCAACGCCCGGCCGCTGCCGAGGAGGTTGACCACGTCGCCCATGTGTTCGGGGCTCGTGACAATCGCCACCTCGCGCACGCCGGCCCGTCGGAGCCGCATCAGCGGGTGGTAGATCATGGGATACAGCCCCACCGGTAACAGGTGCTTGTTCGTAACCTTTGTCAGCGGATAGAGTCGGCTGCCAGTCCCGCCGGCGAGGACGATGCCTTTTAAGGGGTTCAAATTGGTTGGCAGGTTTCAGGTTGGCAAGTTGGCAGGGGATACGGGTAACAGGTGGCACATGATTGCAGTATAATAACCTGCAACCTGAAAACCTGTAACCTGCAACTACCTACCTCCCGTGGTATTGCCTGGTGTAATACTCCAGGTACGATTTGTCCACAACGGCCGCAAGCCAGTCCTGGTTTGCCAGGTACCAGTCGACCGTCCGTCGCAGCCCGGTTTCGAGGGTGTGGCGGGGTTTCCAGCCCAGGGCCTCGGTCAGGCGCGCGTGGTCCATCGCATAGCGGAAGTCGTGGCCGGCGCGGTCGGTCACGTAGGTGATCAGGCGCTGGCTGGTGCCGGCGGGTGAACCCGTGAGTTCATCCACGAGATCCAGCAGGAGCCGGACGAGTTCGATGTTGGGCCGCTCGCTGTCGCCGCCGATGGCGTACGTCGCGCCCGTTTCGCCATGGAGGAGGATGGTTTCGATGGCCTCGGCGTGGTCCTCCACATACAGCCAGTCCCGCACATTTTTCCCCTGGCCGTAGACCGGCACCGGTTTTCCGTGCAGCGCGTTGAGGATAAACAGCGGGATGAGCTTCTCGGGAAACTGGTACGGGCCGTAATTATTCGAGCAATTGGAGAGGACAACCGGCAGCCGGTAGGTGTGGTGGTAGGCACGCACGAAATGGTCGGACGCCGCCTTGGAGGCTGAGTACGGCGAACGGGGGTCGTAGGGGGTCGTTTCGCTGAAGGAGCCCTCGTCGCCGAGGCTGCCAAAGACCTCGTCGGTGGAGACGTGGTAGAAGCGGTAATCGCCCCCGTCCGTCCAGTGCCGGCGGGCGGCCTCCAGCAGCGCCATCGTCCCCATCACGTTCGTCCGCGCAAACGCCAGCGGGTCCAGGATCGAGCGGTCCACATGCGACTCCGCCGCGAGGTGGATCACCGTCGTGAAGCGGTGTTCGTCGAACAGGGCATGGAGCGCCTCCAGATCCCCGATATCTCCCTGCACGAAGTGGTAGTTGGGCGCCGTCTCGATGGCCCGCAGGTTCGCCAGGTTGCCGGCGTAGGTGAGTTTATCCAGATTGACAAACACCACCTCGGGATGCCGTGGCACCAAGTGAAGCAGCAGGTTGGACCCGATGAAGCCGGCGCCGCCCGTCACCAGGACGCGCTCTGGGCGATGGGTTGTATTCGTCTGTCGCAAATTCCTTTTCCAGGCGTCATCCCCGACCCCGATCGGGGATCCAGCCGACTTGCAATTCGTCTGGATCCCGCATCGAGTGCGGGATGACAAGTTTACATTGGGAGGATTCTGGCCAAAACATAGGTGACTCTCCAACGACGCTAGCCCGGTTCGGGTTCGGTGCCTGCCGCAGGCTTAGAACGGGGATTCATCCGGCTTGCAATTCGTCTGGATCCCGCTTCAAGTGCGGGATGACGAGAGGGCGATTCGCGAAATCCCACGGCCCCTTCGTACATTGCCTCCCCGTTCCACTCGACCAAGCTTCCGCCGTGGCCACCAACAACACCCTCTACCTTCTGGACGCGATGGCCCTCGCCTATCGCTCGCATTTTATCTTCATCAGCCGGCCCCTCATCAACTCCAAAGGACAGAACACCTCCGCCACCTACGGCTTCGCCTCGGCGCTGTTGAAACTCATCGAGGACCACAAGATCGACCACATCGCCGTCGTGTTCGACGTGATGGGCGAAGGCGGCACCTTTCGCGACGAGCTGTATGGCGACTATAAGGCGCACCGCGACCCGCCCCCCGAAGAACTCCTCGCCAACATCCCGGTCATCAAAGCCCTCGTCCAGGCGTTCGACATCCCGGTCGTCGAACGGGAAGGGTTCGAGGCGGATGACGTCATCGGCACGCTGGCCCGCCTCGCGGAAGCGGACGGACAGAAGGTGGTCATTGTCTCTCCCGACAAGGACTTCCAGCAGCTCATCTCCGAAAAAATCACCCAGTACCGGCCGGCGTACCGGGGCGAGGAGTTCGACCCGATCACGCTCGAACGTTTCCGCGAGAAATTCGGCGTCGAGCCCATCCAGTTTATCGACATCCTGGCCTTGATGGGGGATACGGCCGACAACGTCCCCGGCGTGCCAGGGATCGGCGAAAAAGGGGCCATCCAGCTCGTGCAAGAATACGGGAGCGTCGAGGCGCTCGTCGAACGCGCTCCGGAGATCAAGGCCAAACGGGCGCGCGAAGGGCTCATCGAACACCGCGAGGCGGCGCTGCTGAGCAAGAAGCTGGTAACGATCGTGACGGATCTGGATGTGGATCTCGACTGGCACCAGCTACGCATCGAGAAGCCAAACCTCACCGAGATCGACCGGATCTGCCAGCTCATGGAATTTGGAGGCCTCCGTGAAAAACTGCTCACGAAGGCCCGGATGATCCTCGGCGAAGAAGACGCCGGCACCCTGTTCGCCCGGCCGAAAGCGCCGGCGGAGCCCGAGGTGGGGCAGACCCTCTCGCTCGACCTCGGCGCGCCCGAAACCCTCCGCCGCCACGACCCCGCACGGGCCCGCTACCAGATCGTCCGCAACCGGCAGGAGCTGGAGGGAGTGGCGAAAACCCTCGCCGCGCAGCCGCGGTTCGCCTTCGACACCGAAACCACCTCCGTCGACGCCATGTCCGCCGCGCTCGTCGGGATGTCGTTCGCATGGGAGGCCGACCAGGGCGTCTTTATCCCCACGCCGCTGCCCGACGGTACCTCGACTCCAGATATCCTCGCCGTTATTGGTCCGTTATTGCAAGTTAAAAAAGAGAAGATCGGTCACAACTTGAAGTACGACATCACGGTATTCCGCCGGCACGGGGTGGAGGTGGTGGGGCCGTATTTCGACACGATGATCGCGCACTACTTGCTGGCGCCAGACGAGCAACACGGGCTCGACTTCGTCGCCCAGGCGGTCCTCGGCTACAAGATGATCCCGATCAGCGACCTCATCGGGACCGGCAAAAACCAGATGTCGATGCGCGACGTCCCGCTCGACCAGATCGGGCCGTATGCCGCCGAGGATGCGGATATCGCCCTGCAGCTGGCGGACATCCTCGCGGCGGACCTGGACCGGGAAGACCTCCGGAAGATCGCCGACGGCATCGAATTTCCGCTGATGGATGTCTTGGTGGAGATGGAGATGACGGGCGTTCGCGTGGACCGCGACGTGCTTGCCCGGCTTTCGAAGCAGATGGAGATCGACATCGCGGCGTTCGAGAAGCAGATTTACGAGGCCGCCGGCGAATCCTTCAACATCGGCTCGCCCGTTCAACTCGGTGTCATCCTGTTCGATAAACTGGGCCTGCCGGTCATCGAAAAAACGCCGAAGGGCCAGGCCTCGACCCGTGAGCGCGTCCTCGAGGAGCTGGCGACCGAACATCCGCTACCGGGCCTCATCCTGGACTGGCGCGAGCTGGCCAAGCTCAAAAGCACGTATGTCGACAGCCTGCCCGAGCTCGTCAACCCCGAGACCGGCCGGATCCACACGAACTACAACCAGACGATCGCGGCGACGGGCCGGCTCTCGTCCACCAACCCGAACCTCCAGAACATCCCCGTCCGCACCCCGCAGGGCCAGGCTGTCCGCAAAGCCTTTATCCCCATCGAAGGCCATGTGTTGATGGCGGCGGACTATGTCCAGATTGAACTCCGCATCCTCGCTCACATGAGCGGCGACCCGGGGCTCAAGGCCGCGTTCGAGAAGGGGGAGGACATCCACACGGCCACCGCCGCGCTGGTCTATAAAATCCCCATCGACCAGGTGACGAAGGACCAGCGCCGGAAGGCGAAGGAGGTGAACTATGGCATCCCGTACGGCATCTCGGCCTTTGGGCTCGCCCAGCGGCTGCGGTGCCCGCGTGCCGAGGCGCAGATGCTGATCGACCAGTACCAGCAGGCTTACCCGGCGGTCGCCGGCTTTCTGGCGGCCCAGGTGGAAAAAGCCCGTGAAAAAGGGTATTGCGAGACGCTGCTCGGGCGCCGGCGGTATGTCCCGAACATCAACGCCCGCAACCGGAACGAACGTTCCTCCGCCGAGCGGATCTCCGTCAACATGCCCATCCAGGGCACCCAGGCGGACATGATCAAGCTCGCCATGATCCGTATCTACAACCGCCTCCACGCCGAGCAACGCGCCGCCCGGATGATCCTGCAGGTGCACGACGAACTGGTGCTCACGCTTCCGCCGGCGGAAGTGGATGCGATCCGGGGACTCGTAGAACATGAAATGGTCAATGCGCTGCGTCTGGATCTGCCGATCGAGGTAGACATCAACGTGGCGAACAACTGGCTGGATGCCCATTGATCCGTTCAGCGGACTCGAATAAATCGAAAAACGCGCCGTACGGATGTAATAAAACGCCTCTTGAATACCGGAACCCGGGGTGTATTCTCTTTTGCTTAGCCCGAGACGCGCGATGGCCGGGAAAAGCCTGTGGGGAGAAGCCATCGCGTGGCCTTACGGTACCTTCATATAAATTGATGTCGAAATTTGTTGTATTTCTGCTGCTGTTGAGCGTGACCGGGCGACATGTGGGAGCTCAGGAAGTGGGCGGGGTGCTGGAGATCACGCGCCTGACGGAGGCCGTTAACCTGGACGGAGTCGTGGACGAGGCGGCATGGGACGCCGTCGCACCGCTGCCGCTTACCATGTAAGAGCCGAGCTTCGGTGGGGTGAAAACCGAACACACGGAAATCCGCATTGGATACGACGATCAGTTCCTGTATGTATCGGGAAAGATGTTCGACTCGGAGCCGGCCGGCATCCGGGCGAACTCCATGTACCGCGACCTGTACAGTGGGGACGATACGTTCGCGCTGATCGTGGATACCTTCAACGACCGGGAAAACGCGTTGTGGTTCATGACCACACCCAACGGCATCCGGCTCGATCTGGCGATTTCGAACGATGGTGAGATGGGGGGCGGCGGCACGAACCGAGCAGCGCCTTTCGGGCGCAACGTCAGCTCAAGCTGGAACACCTACTGGGATGTCGCCACCACCCGAACCGCCGAGGGCTGGTTCGCCGAAATGCGTATCCCGTTTTCAAGCCTCGGTTTCCAGGACCGCAATGGCGTGGTAGAAATGGGCATCAGCGCCCACCGGTATATCGCGCGTAAAAACGAACGCCACGTATTTCCGGCCGTACCGCCTAATTGGATGCAGGCCTTTCTAAAACCCTCCCTGTTCCAGGCTGTCCGCCTCCGGGGCGCTCGTAGCCAGCGGCCGCTATACGTAACGCCGTACGCCGCCGGCGGGCTCTCGCAGGTGAATGCCCTTAATCCGGACGGAACCGCGTACGTCCGCGGCGATGACGCCACCGGGGACGTGGGGGTGGATCTCAAGTATAACCTGACCAGCAACCTCACCCTCGACCTGACCGTTAATACCGATTTCGCGCAGGCCGAGTCCGACGACGAGCAGGTGAACCTCACCCGGTTCTCGCTGTTTTTCCCCGAAAAACGGCAATTCTTCCAGGAGCGAGCCGGCCTGTTCGATTTTCGAACGCAGGGCCGCGACGACCGCCTCTTTAACACCCGCCAGATCGGCCTATACGAGGGCCAGACCATCCCCATCATCGCCGGCGCACGCATGGTGGGCCGGGTAGGTAAGTGGGATATGGGCCTCATCGACATGCAAACGGCCCGGCACACCCTGCTGCCGTCGGAGAATTTCGGGGTGTTCCGGTTCCGGCGGCAAGTGCTTAATGCCAATTCGTACGGGGGCGGCATGTTCACCTCACGCCTCGGAGAAGATGGCAGCTCGAACTACGCCTACGGGCTCGACGCGATCGTACGCGTCGGGGCAGCCGAGTACATGGAGATCAAGTGGGCGCAGTCCTTTGACGACTCCACCAACAACGGCCGCGGGTACGCCCCTTCCCAGACCGGATACGGGCGCGCCCGGATCGAACGACGCGGAGTGATTGGCCTGTCCTATATCGCATTGGTAACCTGGCAGGGGGCCGACTTCAACCCGGGCATCGGGTTTGTGTCGCGGACCGACTTCGTGCAGCCCTTTTTTCGGGTGTCGTATGGCTGGTTCGCCGGCGAAAGCTCCCGCATTCGCTCGCTGCGGCCCGGCCTCTTCGCCAATACCTATGTACGCAACGCCGACGGCGTCCTCGAGTCGGGCATGTACCAGGCCGAATTCGAGATGCTCATGAAGTCCGGCGATATGCACACGTTACAGATCGAAACCGCCTATGAAGACCTCCGCGAACCGGTCGATTTTCCTGAAAATACCCTGGTACCCGCCGGTGACTACCTCTATCCGTCGGTCCAGTGGGAATTCCGGATGCGTGACGGCAGTCTGCTCCGCACCAACGCCCAGGTGACGGCCGGCGCGTTTTTCGACGGCTGGAACGTAGGCATCCAGGCCGAACCTACCTGGAACGTGTCGCGCTTGCTCGAGTTGGGGGCCACCTACCAGTTTAACCGCGTTCGATTCCCCGAGCGCCAGGAGGAGTTTTATGTTCACCTCGCCCGCGTGCGTGCACAACTCGGTTTCACGACGAGGATGTCGCTGAGCACCTTCTTGCAATACAACACATCCACGGATTCTTTTACCAGCAATTTTCGATTCCGGTATAACTTCCGCGAGGGGAGCGACCTCTGGCTGGTGTACAACGAAGGACGATTCACGGACCGCTACGCCGTGACGCCTATCTTGCCTGAACTGGACTTCCGGACAGTGCTGGTGAAGTACACGTACACGTTTATCCGGTAACGAAAGGGGGATTGATGGTCGATTGTTCATGGTCGATGGCAGAAAATCATCCATCAACCATCTCCCTTCACCCATCCGTACATCCCGCCTCGACCGGGAAACACGTCCGCAGGCCGGCGACGAATTGCAGGATCAGCGCGGCGTCAAACGCAGATACGTCGCCATTTCCGGATACATCACCCACGGCCAGCGAAGCCGGCTCGAGCAGGATCTGCCCGACGGCGTGGATGAGAATCTGTGAGGCGTCCAGCGCGGAGATCGTACCATTCAGCGACACATCGCCCAGCGCCGGCCCACCGCCTCCGCCTGCGTAGAAGAAGGCCGTGGCCGGGATCTCGGTTTTCGAAAAGCCCGGTCCGGCCCAGCTGGTGGATAACGCGGCGTCGCCGGTGCGCTCGAAATAGCCGACCGTGATGGCGTGCAGGCCGGCCTTGAGCCCGATCGTTCCGCTGCGTTCCTGAATGGACTGGATGCTGTCATTGTCCACCACCAGCCGGTCCCCGATATACATTTGGCTACCGTCGTCGGAGGCGGTGTAGAGCGTGTACTGGCCGTCGTTAGGGGCGTTGAGGTAGCCGGTGAAGCGGAGGAGGTAGCCGTCGGCGATGATCGACTCGTCCAGGTCGATGTCATCTGTCACACCCGTCGCGACTGGCGTCAGAGCGTCGAAATCCCCCAGAAAATCCCAGGTCTGCTCATAATACTCGAACGCGATGCCCTGCACGGCGCCGGCCGGGTTTTCGGGCTCGCGCAGGTCGCCCACCGTCCCTTCGTTCTTGTACGTTGCCGTGATAGACACGTCAAACGCCGGCATCGTGAGGGTCGTCGTCGCGGCCAGGGCGTTGGCGAGGTGCGTCGTGGCGCCGGTCCACCGATCGAACACCTGGTCGGCCGGCGCGGCGTCGGCGCGGACCGTGATCGTCGTTCCCGGCGGGTACGTGCCGTCTCCCGTGCCATTTACCACGGTGAGCGAGCCGCTGCCGCCTCCGGCGCCTTCTTTTGGCGATTCCGGGTAGGTGAGATTCTCGGGATCGGAGACGCCCGAGCTTTTGTAAATGTGGATGCGGTCCACACGGAAGTTGTTCGAGCGGCCGGACAGATAGACGGTGTTGACGCCGGCGGCGAGATCAAACAACGGGCTGGTGAACACGCCGCCACTGGGCTCCATTACGGTGTGGAACGTGAATCCCTCGTTCATGCGGCCGCTCGGGTGAACGGCTTTGTCCCAATCGCCGTCGTTCACCTTCAGCCAGCAGTCGTTTTCCTGGTCGCCGGCCGGCGCCCCCAGATGCGACATGCGGAGCTTGACAAAGTACTCGCCGGGATCATCCACCCGAAACGAAAGGGCGAGCGTCCCGTTGCCGGGTGTGTTCAGGGAGTTCGGACCGTCATATCGCAGATAGCCACTTCCGGTGTGGCCGGCCTCGGAGGACTCGATTACCCATTGGCCCGTCAGGGGCAGCGACTCGGCCTGCACCACTACAAGGCCGTTCTGCGGCAGATACACCGCGCCCTGGGCGAGGGTGTAGCGGGGCCCGGCAACGAGGGCAACGAGCGCGAGAAATAGCGCCGGCAGGCGGCTGGCGAAATGTGAAGCGGATGGCGTGAACGTCATAGGGCTGTACGTGGGGGATGGGGCGGAAAGCAAAAAGGCATTACCCAAGGAATATGCCAGATCCTACCAAAAACATAGTTATGCGCCAAAAGCGCATGCCGCGATACGCCATACCTCCCGACTTTCGACCCGCGAGACCCCTGGCGGAGGTTTGCCGCCTTCAGCCGTCCGACGGAAACAGCGGCGAGAGGCTTCGGTTAGACGACAGGAATCTCCCCATCCCTGTTTCGATCTCACGCTGAACCGGATTCATGTCCCACTCTTCCCATGACGCGCCCACGCCGCCGGCCGGGTTCCGTTTTGTCGAAACCTCCGGCGGCGTTTCGCACTACGTGCTGGATACCAATGGCCTTACGGTCCTCGTCCTGCCGAACGCTGCCGCGCCCGTGGCCACGTTCATGATCACCTACCTGGTAGGCAGTCGAAACGAGTCGATTGGAACTACGGGCGCCACCCACTTCCTCGAACATCTCATGTTCAAGGGTACCGAGCGCTATAATAAAACGGCCGGCCTGACGATCGACCGTGCCCTCCAGCGCGTCGGCGCGCAGATCAATGCGACGACCTGGAACGATCGCACGAACTACTACGAGTTGCTGCCGCGCGAAAGCCTCGGCCTGGCCATCGACATCGAGGCGGATCGGATGCGGGGGGCGCTGATCGATCCTGTTGAGATGGAACATGAACGTACTGTTATTTTGAACGAGTACGACCGGGGGGATAACGAGCCGTTTCGGAAGTTGTACCAGACGGTCTGGAGCCTTGCCTACCTTGCTCATCCCTACCATCATCCGACGCTCGGCTGGCGGTCCGACATTGAGCAGGTGACGCCGGCCGGCCTCCGCCAGTTTTACGACACCTACTACTGGCCGAACAACGCGGTGATCTCTGTCATCGGAGATGTGGATACCTACGACGTGCTCCGCCAGGTGGCGGAACGCTTCGGCGCCATCCCCGCTTCACCACATCCCATTCCCACACTTCGCGTCGATGAACCTGAGCAGCGGGGCGAGCGGCGTGTCGTCGTCAAAAAGGCCGGCGAACTCGGCTCCCTCATGCTCGCCTACAAAGCTCCCGAGGCCCGCCACCCGGACGCCGATGCGCTTGACGTCCTCTCGGTGGTACTTGGCAGCGGCAAACGAAGCCGACTTTTCCAGCGGCTGACGGATCGTGGCCTCACCACCAATGCTTCCGCCTCGATGACCTCGTTCCGCGACCCCGGGCTGTTTTCCCTGTACGCGTTTCTGGCGCCAGATTATACCCACGCGCAGGTGGAGTCCGCTCTCCGGGAAACCATCGCTATCCTCAGGAAGGATGGGGTCACCGAGGATGAACTGGCGCGCGCAAAAAGTGTTATGCACGCCCACGAAGCGTTCGGCCGGGATGGTCCGTTTGCGGTTGCCTCTCACCTCAACGAAGCCATCGCCGCCGGCGATTGGAAACTGTATACCTCGTACATGGAACGCGTCAACCAAGTGACAACGGAAGACGTTCACCGTGTCGCCCAAACCTATCTGATCGACGACCGCTGCACCGTCGGATACTATGTACCGGAAGCGGGGGAGAGTGGCGATTAGCGATCAAGAAGTAGCGATTATCGATTGGAATACGACCTGTTTTTCCTTTTCTCTTTTTCCTTTTTCCTTTCCCCATGCGTTTTCAAGATAGGATTCACGAGCATTCCATCGGGTCGGGCAAGCTCTACACGTTGCAGACCGGGATCGAGGACGTCGTCTCCTGGCGGGGAGTGATTGTGGCGAATCCGGTGTTTGATCGGGGGGATGAGATGCTGATGCATCTCCTGGTCGCGTTGCTGGATAAGGGCACGAAGCGGCGGGATCGATTCGCCATCGCCGATGTGCTCGAAAACCGCGGGGCCCAGCTGGGCTTCAACGTCAGCGGGTTGCGGATCGGGTTCTGGGGGCGCGCGCTTAAGGGAGATGTGTCGACCGTTCTGGGCGTCATGGCCGAGCAGTTGCGGGAGCCGTTGTTTGACGCCGATGAATTTGAGAAAGCCCGGCAACGGCTTACGGCGTCCGTGCGTCGTGGGATGGAAAGCACCGGGCATCAGGCTTCGAGCCAGATCCTGCGCCGGCTTTATCCGCCGGCCCACCCGAACTACAGCCTGTCGTCCGAGGAAGAGCTCGACCAGTTGCGGCGCGTCCAACGCGAGGAGGTGATCGCGTTTTACGAGCGCCATGTGGGCGCGAACGAGCTGCTGATGGTCATGGTGGGCGACCTCGACGAGGGCCAGGCGCTGAACGCCGCCCGCGAGGGGCTCGAGTCGTGGGAGGGGCGCCCGACGCCGGCCGGTTATGCTGCAGAGGCCCATCCGACAACTGGCGGCGCCCGCCTCGTGCATGCCATGCCGGACCGCATGAATCTGGATGTCCGCATCGGCCACGCGCTCCGCCTACGTCGCGATTCGCCCGACTACGCGCCGCTGTATCTGGCCAATCACATCCTGGGAGGCAACTTTTCATCTCGCCTGATGGACATCGTGCGGGACGATATGGGCCTCACGTACGGTATCCACTCGACCATTGCAGGAATCTCCTCGCGGTACGACGGCCACTGGAACATCTCCGTCACCCTCAGCCAGGAAAACCTCGAGCGTGGCATCGCGGCCACCCTTGCCGAGGTGACCCGTTTCGTGGACGAGGGCCCGACCGCGCGCGAGTTAGAAGAAAACATCACCACGATTACCGGCTCATACAAGGTCAAGCTTGCCACGACCGGTGGGTTGGCCGATGCCATCCTGGGAGGGCTAAAGATCGGGGCCGGGACAGGGCATCTGGACGCTTGGCCAGAGCGAATCGCGTCGCTGACAGAGGCCGAGACGCGCGCGGCCATCGCCCGGTATTTTGCGCCCGATCACTTCGATGTCGCCATCGCCGGCACCCTGCCCGACAGGAGCGTTATCCCTCCGGAATAACCACCGCGAGGATGATGTAGAGGATCAGCCCGGGAAAGCCCACCATGATGAAGCTGAGCAGCACATAGGCCACACGCACCAGGGTGGGGTCGATTTCAAAATAATCCGCCAGCCCGGCGCAGACGCCGGCAATCATCTTGTTGTCCATCGATCGATGGATTTTTTTTTCGCTCATGGTCCGCCTCGTTTGCTTGGGAAAGCGATTAAAAGTCAAAAATTGGACATTACAGACGATGATTGATCAGGTAACTGCCCAATCATCGTAATTTCCACTTTCCACTTTTCACTTTTCACTTTTCACTTTTCACTTTTTAGTGATCATCCCTGATCCCGAATGATGGTGATCTGTTTCTCCCGGGGGCGGGATTCGGGCTTGGGCATCACGGCGGAAAGAATAAGGTAAGCCAGGAGGAAGCCGCCTTCGGTGACGATGGTACCGATCACAAACGCGATGCGAACCAGCGTGGGGTCGATGCTGAAATATTCCGCGATCCCGCCGGCAACGCCGGCCACCTTTTTATCACGCGACTTCCACAGTTTCCGCTTCTCCTTTCCGGTGACCTCGGGGGGCGCCTCGGTTTCGATGGTGCGGCTGGCTACCCGGACCTTGACCTTGCTCTTTTTCTTTTTCGGCCGCCACGAGAGCACGCCGAAGCCGAGCAGAATGATCAAGATGCCGGCCAGCCAGGGCAACATGCCCACGAGGGCGTCCAGGTTCGGAAAGCCGATGCCCTGCCACCCGAGCTCCTGCAGAATGTAGGCGATGCCCACGAGAATGAGCGAGAGGCCGGCGACGGTCGGGAGGTTAAATATCCCCTCCTTCTTTTTGGGCTCGTCCTCGAACAACAAGCTCTCCAGTTCCTCATCCGACAGCTGTTCGAGGTTCAACTCGTTGTTTTCGGATCCGAAACTGAGATGGTCTTCGTTCTGTTTTCGTGTGCGTGTCTTCATGGTACAGGTTGCTAAACAGGTACCCGGCCGTTACGAGGCCGATGACCGGGATGTTGCGTCGATTTTAGGAGGGGTGTTACGCATCGACGGGAGTAGAGACACAAAACATCGTGTCTCCGTACAGCCCACGCGTAACGTTCACTCAAGAACGCGGAGTAGACGACTTTCCGTCGCAAGATACGAAACCGGGATGTCATGCGGTTCATGGGGTAGTAGATCAACCACACACGCATCGAATACCGGACAGACGACCGTCGCACCGAGGCCGGCCAGGAAGCTATCGTAATATCCTTTTCCATAGCCCAACCGAAAACCCAGCAGATCCGCTCCAAGCGCTGGCGTCAGAACCAGGTCGATCGCCTTATCTGGAACGGTTTTGCCCTCCATGGGTTCATGCACGCCCCACGGACCCGGTTGGAGCCGATCTTCGCCTTCAAAGAGGCGGTGTGTCATACGGGGCGTCATACGGGGCGTCATAACGGCGCCCTGGCTCGATGTGACCGCCGGCAGCAGAATTTGTTTTCCGGCACGGTGGCCGGCGAGCAGAAGCGGGCGAATATCGATTTCGCCGCGGTGGACCATCGGCCAGTAGGCATGAATACATCGAGCGGACCGGTATGCCGGCAAGGCCTCGATGCGTTCGACAATGGCGGCTGAACAGACGGCGTGGGTATCGGCGCTCAGACTACGCCGATAGGCATCAAAACGGGCGCGATAGCTGTTTTTTTCGTGCTGGGCTGTGGAGGTCGTCAAGGTGGTAGGCGCAAAAATGAAGGCGTGGCGAGGGACGTGCGTTCCCTAACTCGTCAAAAATTCGATGTTTGTTCAGAACGTGAAAGCGTCGGCGACGTTGGATTAGCCGTTTGTATCATCTATTTTGGCCTTTCTACGCTGTAGAGTAAACGCGCGATGTAAACGAAGCGAAGGAAGCGAGCCATACGTTAAGCGCCAATGAATGGGCCTGGCACCTGCGAGCTCACTGATCGCACGCGCTGAATACATCACCTGGAAATCCCGGAATGTTCGAAAATCTGAGCGACAAGCTGGACGTTGCGTTAAAGTCCCTCGCGGGGCAGGGGCGCATCAACGAACTCAACATCGCCGAGACGATGCGTGAGATCCGGCGTGCATTGCTCGATGCGGACGTCAATTATCAGGTGGCGCGGGAGTTTACGGACAAGGTAAAAGACCAGGTTCTCGGGAGCAAGGTGCTCAACGCGGTCTCGCCGGGGCAGCAGCTCGTGAAGATCATCTACGATGAGCTGGTGGACCTGCTCGGGTCGGTCCAGGTAGAGATCAAGACGTCGGCCAAGCCGCCGACGGTGGTGCTGGTCGCCGGCCTCCAGGGCTCAGGAAAAACGACGTTTTGCGGTAAACTCGCCGCTTATTATAAAGCCAAAGGTTTTGCCCCCATGCTCGCCGCGGCGGACGTATACCGTCCCGCGGCTGTGGATCAGCTCAAAACCCTCGCCGCCTCCATCGACGTGCCGGTGTATGCGATCGTGGAGGACGGGGTGGTTGTCCGCGATGCCGTTCGCGTGGCCCGTGAAGCGCTGGCTGAAGCGCGTCGGACCGCGCGTAACCTGCTCATCATCGACACCGCAGGCCGCTTGCATGTGGATGAGGAGATGATGCGCGAAGTCGAGCAGATCAGGGACGCCGTTTCGCCTACCGAGATCTTGTTCGTCGTCGACAGCATGACGGGTCAGGATGCCGTCAATACGGCGCTCGAGTTTAATAAGCGGCTGAACTTCGACGGCGTCGTGCTTACGAAACTCGATGGAGACACCCGCGGCGGCGCTGCGCTCTCTATCCGCTCGGTGGTTCAGAAACCGATCAAGTTTGCCTCGACGGGTGAGAAGTTAGACGCGCTGACGCCGTTTTATCCGGATCGGATGGCGCAGCGGATTCTGGGTATGGGGGACGTCGTCTCCTTCGTCGAGCGCGCCCAGGAGCAGTTCGATGAGAAAGAGGCCGATAAACTCCAGCGGCAGATCCGCTCGGAGGATTTTAACCTCGAGGATTTTTACGAACAGCTGCAGCGCATCAAGAGCATGGGCTCGCTGAAAGATCTGCTCGGCATGATCCCTGGAGTCGGCAAGCAGGTCCGAGACCTGGACGTGGACGACGACGCGTTTAAACACATCGAGGCCATCATCAACTCCATGACCCCCCTGGAACGGCGCAAGCCGGATCTGCTTAACGGTAACCGTCGCCGGCGCATTGCCGACGGCTGTGGCATGGAGGTCAAGGACGTCAATCAGCTCATCAAGCAGTTTCATGAGATGAAAAAGATGATGAAGACGATGTCCAAGTTGATGGGTAAAGGTAGAAATGTCGACCTCCAGGGGCTCCTGGGGGCGCGATAGCCGTACGAGCACAACACGAGTTCACTTCGTAACCAAGAAGCGATACAAAGGAGAGAAGCAAGGTGGCAGTAAAACTCCGTCTACGCCGCATGGGGCGTAAAAAACACCCGATCTACGCCGTAGTGGCGACCGATGAGCGCAACCCCCGCGATGGTAAATACATCGAGGACCTGGGCCGCTATTATGCCGTCGATGAGCCGGTTCGTGTTGAACTTCAGCGCGATCGGATCCTCTACTGGCTCTCACAGGGCGCGCAGCCGACCGATACCGTGCGCAGCATCTTCAGCCGGCATGGCCTCATGCTGGCGGCCAACCTGCGCCGAAAGGGCAAATCCGAAGCGGAAGTCGAGGAAGCCGTCCAGGCGTTCCTGACACAGCGCGCGGACAAGCAGCCGCGTAAGCGCACGGTCGCCGACCAGCGTCGCGACGCGCTCGCCCTCGAACGCCAGGAAGCCTCCAAGCGTGAAGTCGAGAACGCAAAGGCCCGCGCCGAAGCCGAGGCGAAAGCCGAAGCCGAAGCCGATGCCGCGCGCCGAATGGCCGCTGAAGAGCGTCTGAGGCAGAAGGAAGCCGCTGCGGCCGAAGCCAAAGCCGCGCAGGAAGCAGCCAATGCGGCTCAGGCCGGCGCGGAAACGCCGGCTGAAGCAGCGCCTGCCGCCGACGCTGCCGCTGAGGCGCCCGCAGAAACGCCTGCCGCTGATGAACCCGCGGCCGGTGAGACCAACGCCAGCTGACACGCGCCAGAGGCCATCCCATGTCAGCTACGGACGCGCATTCGTTACGCCGCATCGGGCGGATCTTACGCGCGCACGGCGTCCTGGGGGAGCTGAAGGTATTGCCGTCGGTTGCGGATATCGAGGGTCTGGCGACACTCCCTCGGGTCTGGATCGGCGGAGCGCCGGATCAGGCAACGGCACACGCCGTGGAGTGCGTCCGCTTTCAGCATAACGCGAAAGGCCGGCTCGTTCTCCTGCGAGTGGCCGGAGTCGTGGGCCGCGAGGCCGCGGAGGCGATGCGTGGTCGCGAGGTATTCGCGGCGGCGGCAGACCTACCGGTATCCGATGGCGAAGCATACGATCGCGACCTGCTGGTCGGGCTCGAAGCCTTTGCCGACGGCGCGCCCATTGGCCGTATCCACGATGTGCTGGAAATGCCCGCGCATCACGTGCTCGTGATTGCGCGGGAAGGTCGGCCCGATGCCCTCGTGCCGGCTGTGCCAGCGTTCATTGAAACGATTGATCTTGCCGCCGGCCGTCTGGTCATCCGGCCCATCGAGGGCCTGTTGGAAGACTGAGGCGAGCGCATACCGGGTTCCGATCCGTGCGAATCGATATCGTCACCGCACTGCCGGACATCGTCCGCGGTCCGCTCGAACACAGCATCATCCAACGCGCCCGCGCTGCCGGGATCGTGTCGATTGTTGTGCACGACATACGGGACTTCACGTTCGATAAGCATCGACAAGTGGACGATTACCCGTTCGGCGGAGGCGCCGGCATGGTGCTCAAGCCGGAGCCGATCTTCGCCTGCATCGAAGCGATCCAGGCGGAGGCGGAACAGCGCGGCGAACCGGTAGACGAGGTAGTGTACCTCACGCCGGATGGCGAAGTGTTCCAGCAAGCGATAGCCAACCAGCTCTCCTTGCGGCGCCATCTGATCCTGCTCGCCGGCCACTATAAAGGCGTCGATCAGCGTGTGCGCGATGCCCTCGTTACCCGCGAGATTTCGATCGGGGACTATGTGCTGAGCGGTGGTGAGCTGCCTGCCCTCGTCCTCGTCGATGCCCTCGTTCGGCTTGTGCCGGGGGTGCTCGGCGATGCGTCGTCGGCGCTAACCGATTCGCACCAGGACGGCCTCCTTGCGCCACCCGTCTACACCCGCCCCGCTTTGTATCGCGGGCTCGAGGTGCCGGACGTGTTGATGTCGGGAGATCACCGGGCTATCGATGCCTGGCGGGACGAACAGAGCCTCGCGCGGACGCGCGAGCGCCGGCCCGACATGCTCGACGCGGCGGATTGAGATCAATCGTAACGAAGTGACAAGTGAGGGTCGAAGTTATTCGCTCTCGGCTTCCCCGCGAAAGCGGGGATCCATGCAACCAGTCGGTCTTGCTTGGATCCCCAATCGAGTTGGGGATGACAACTACCTGTGGGACCCAGTTTTTGCTGATTCCCGCGTACATAAAAGAGTACTAAATCGATAAGCGGAGGTGGCCCATGGCTAAGGACCTGATTGGGATCATAGAAGCGACCCAGTTTCGCGACGATGTCGTCGCTTTTACGCCCGGAGATACGGTCAATGTGCATGTGCGCGTCGTCGAAGGCGACAAGGAGCGTATCCAGCAGTATCAGGGTGTCGTGATCGGCATCCAGAACAGCGGCTCCAACCGCACGTTCACCGTCCGCAAGATTTCGAACGGCGTTGGCGTCGAGCGTATCTTCCCGATCTTCTCCCCGAAGGTTGCGAAGGTGGAAGTCGTTCGTCGCGGTAGCGTCCGTCGCGCGAAGTTGTATTACCTGCGCAACCTGCGTGGTAAGGCGGCCCGCATCAAAGAGAAGATGTACGATCGCGCCCACTGATCCCCTCGATCGATCCACGATGCGCATTGCCATCTGGGACGAGCCGGCACTCGATGTATTTGCGGTGGCGATGGAGCAAAGCGGACGCTTTGCTCCATCGGCTATCCGCAGGGGCACCCGCGCCCAGTGCCGAAATTGGATCGTCCTCGGTGAAGTGGATGTGGCTCTCGTGCCCACCCTGACGTTGTTCCGGGAGCAGGCGCTTTTCGATGCACTGCCGGCGGTGGCCATCTCGACGTGGGAATCCACTCTGGTGGAGATCGTGCTCAACCGTCCGCTCGGCGAAGGCGTACGCACGGTCAGCTTCGATCCTCGCTACGCCCAGGAAGTGCTGCTAACGCAGATCGTGCTAAAAGAGCATTACCAGACCGTCCCGGTGTTTAGACCGGTCGATGCGGAGTCGGTTAACCAGTTGCTCGAAGCGTCGACGGATGCCGCCATCCTGGTTAATGCCGCCTCCGACGCTGGCGCGGCGGCTACTTACCGGATGGACCTCGGTCGGGAGTGGTTCGAGTTGACGAACTACCCGATGGTATGGGGAATCTTCGTCACCCCTCGCGGGGCCGCGAACAGCGATCACGTGCGCCGGCTCACGACGTATGCCGGCATGGCCGAGCAACTCACCGAGTCGTGGCTCGCCGATCGCGTGCTGGACGAACGTCGCGCGGCCTTCTACCGATCCCACATCCGGTACCGGTTGGACGACCTCGCCGTCGCCAGCTTCACAGCCCTCCAGGATTACCTCTACTTCTACCTGGCCACCGACGACATCGCCCCGGTTTCGTTCTACCAGGTCCCGGAGTCCGAAGCCGACGATTCCGACGACATCCCTCTGTTGTGATTGCGCCATGAGTGAGGAGATTAAAATCGTTGCTTCCAACCGCAAGGCGCGCCACGAATTCAGCATCGAGGAGTCGCTCGAAGCCGGCATGGTGCTCCATGGGACCGAAGTGAAGTCCCTCCGCGAAGGCAAAGTCAACATGTCGGACGCGTTCTGCATCGTCCAGGGCGGCGAGATGATGCTTTTGAACTGCCATATTTCGCCGTTTAAACACGGCGGGCACTTCAACCACGAGGCCGTCCATCCGCGCAAATTACTCCTCCACCGCAAGGAGATCGAGAAGTGGCGCGAGGCGATCGAGCAGAAAGGGTTTACGATCGTGCCGCTCAAGATCTACTTCAAAGCCGGCCGCGCGAAGATCGAGATCGGCCTCGCAAAGGGTAAAAAGCTTTTTGACAAGCGTTCCGACATCGCGGACCGTGAATCGAAGCGCCGGCTCGAACGCGTCATGCGAAGTGGTAAAGACGAGTAGCGCCGATATTCACGCCTTCAGTCGCTGTTATTAGCCTCTAATATCCATGTTTTTACCCGTCGACGAACAGCTTGCGCACATCCGCCGGGGCGTCCAGGAAATCCTCCCCGAAGCGGCCCTCCGCGAGAAACTTCAGCGCTCGTACGATACCGGTAAACCCCTCATCGTTAAACTCGGGTGCGACCCGAGCCGGCCCGACCTCCACCTCGGCCACTCCGTCGTCCTCCGTAAGCTCCGCCAGTTTCAGGATCTCGGCCATCAGGCCATCC
This sequence comes from Rhodothermales bacterium, assembly GCA_034439735.1. NCBI lineage: Bacteria > Pseudomonadati > Rhodothermota > Rhodothermia > Rhodothermales > Rhodothermales bacterium. The sequence continues at coordinate 59,951 of JAWXAX010000302.1, forward strand.
TCATCGTGGGCGACTTCACGGGCATGATCGGCGACCCGAGCGGGAAGTCGAAGACCCGCCCGCCCCTCTCCCTCGAAGAGACCCGCCTCAACGGGCAGTCGTACTACGAACAGGCCTCGAAAATCCTCGACGGCGGCAAAGCGCGTATCCTGTACAACTCCGAGTGGCTGGGACCGATGAGCTTCCGCGACGTGATCCAGCTCGCCGGCAAATACACCGTCGCTCGGATGCTCGAACGAGACGAATTCGAGCGGCGCTACAAGGGCGGCGAGCCGATCGGGGTGCACGAATTCCTGTACCCGCTCGCCCAGGCGCAGGACTCGGTGGCCATCCAATCCGACATCGAACTCGGCGGCACCGACCAGAAATTCAACCTGCTCGTTGGTCGCGACATCCAGATGGCGAACGGGATGCCGGCGCAAGTCTGCATCACGCTACCGCTTCTCGAAGGCACGGATGGGATCGAGAAAATGTCGAAATCGCTCGACAACTACATCGGCATCTCCGAACCGCCCGAGCAGATGTACGGGAAAACGCTGTCCATCCCCGATACGCTCATCTACCGGTATTTCGAACTCGCCACGGATCTGTCCACGGACGAGCTGCCGGCGCTCAAGGCCTACGCCGAGCGCGACCCCCGGAATGCCAAACACGACCTCGCGCTGCGCCTCGTCCAGATGTACCATGGTGCCGAAGCCGCCCGCCAGGCCCGCGCTCATTTCGAAAAGACCATCATCGGCGGGGGAGTGCCGGACGAGATCGAGTCGTTTACGCCCGAGGCGGAAACCGGCTCTTCGATCAATCTCGTGAAGCTGATGGCACAGGCCGGCCTCGCGTCTTCTAACGGCGAAGCCCGCCGGCTCGTGCAGCAACAGGCCGTCTCCATCGACGGCGAACGCGTCGACGACCCGCAACTCGAGATCGACCTCGCCGTCCGCGCTCCGTTTGTGGTGAAAGTGGGCAAACGCCGCTTCGTTCGGATTATGTGGAAGGGCTAGCTTCACCAGTCAGACGAGCACCTGAGGCCAATCGTACTCGATCCACGTCCATCGGATGACGCCGTCCTTCAGGTGTTAATTATTTAGCACTAGTGCTTGACAGGCGCCCGTCCGTCCGTTATCTTTCTGCTAAATATTTAGCACGCGTAACCCGGTGGAGCCGGGGGACGTACGGACACACCAGGAAGGTACGCATGACCACGCCCCAGCACGAACACCTCAGCCGCCGCGAACGGCAAATCATGGATGTGATCTATCAAAAGGGAAAGGCGACGGCCGCCGAAGTGATGGATCAGATCCCGGACGCCCCCAGCTACTCTGCCGTGCGTGCGCTGATGCGCATCCTGGTCGAAAAGGGCCACCTGTCGTACGCCCTATCGGGGAATCGGTACATCTACAAGCCGACCGTGTCGCGGCAGACCGCCAAGCACAACGCGCTACAACACGTGTTGTCGACATTCTTCGAGGGATCCGTTTCGCAGGCGATGGTGGCGTTGTTGGATCTGACGGACGAGTTGCCGGAGGATGAACTGGAGCGCCTGTCGGTGTTGATCGAAAAAGCCAAAAACGAAGGAAAATGACCATGGACAACCTGCTCTTCTCGCCGGCCTTCACCCGTGAGGCCTTCGTCGTGCTTTTCGACTACGCACTCAAGGGCGTGATCATTCTTTTGTTCGCCAACCTGCTCGTCTACCTGCTTCGGCCGGCCTCCGCGGCGATCCTGCATGCGATCTGGACCGTAGCGATGGTGCTGCTGATCCTGGTGCCGATCGCGCCGCGACTCGTGCCGGGTCTGGACCTGGCGATCCTCGACCCGAGGGCCCTGCCGGGGGTGAGTGGCGCCACGGGATTGGCTGGTGAAAATGCGCCCGAGGATGCGGTAGTTGCCTACTGGCCCTCGCAAGGCGACTCATATGGGGTATTGAACCGGAATGTGCAGGAGCAGGCTGCACTGGAAGAATCCATGGCCGCGGTGAGGGACAAACAAGGCTCGGGTGACGCATACATCGTCCGTTCGCCTGACGCCGGCTACCGGATCGAGCCGGCCGCGCCCATTGCTCCTTTGCTTCGAACGCAGACGGCCATGCCTGTTCTGGACGCTGTGTTGTTGTTTGGGATGACGGCGGGATGGTCGGACTGGATGCTGCTCGTCTGGCTGGGCGGCGTGGTGTTTCTGATAGGATGGATGATCTCGGGCGTCGTGGGGCTGTTCTGGCTGCGCCAGCGGTCGACTCATCTGATGGGGGAGGACTGGCAGGATCTCATCGATGAAATCTCCGAACGATATGCGTTGCGTCGGCCAGTAGCCCTCATGACGAGTGGCCGCATCGCGATGCCGATGACGTGGGGGGTGTGGCGTCCGGTGGTGATGTTGCCCGTCGACGCGGAGGACTGGCCGGCGGAGCGGCGGCGCTCCGTGCTCCTACACGAAGTGGCCCACATCGCGCGCTGGGATTACCTGACCCAGAGCCTCGCCTATGCCGTGTGCGCCGTAAACTGGTTCAACCCGCTGGTGTGGCGCGCCGCCGGCCAGATGCGACTCGAACAGGAAAAGGCGTGTGACGACCGGGTGTTGTCCCATGGCATGAAGGCGACCGCGTACGCCTCGCACCTGATGGACCTCGCCCGGACCGTGCGCTCCGCGTTTGTATCGCCATCCGCTGCGATGTCGATGGCGCGTCCGTCTCAGCTTGAAGGCCGGCTGATCGCCATCCTGGACGATCGGCACGACCGGCGGACCCCCTCGTGGCGCCGGCTTGTGGGGACGGCGGCGGCATCTTTCGTGCTCATTCTACCGCTTGCGGCGATGCAGGTCTGGCGCCCAACGGCAGAGACCGTTTCCGCGAAACCGGCCCGTTTCAGCATGCTCGCGCCGGCGCCCGAGTATGAAAAGATCGCGGAGGACGCTTCCCTTGCCGCGTTGGCAGAACTCGAGGCCGTACATCTCAACCTGGAGGCGTTGGAGATTGCGAACCAGGAGCTGTACTTCACGCTGGATATCTCCACGGACACCACCGATGAGCAGCGAAAAGCCGCGCGCCGTAAGGCGATTGTCGCGCTACGCAGCGCGCTGGACGACGAAAACGAGGCTATCCGGCGCGACGCCGTGATCGCGCTGTATCAGATCGGCGGGGCCGATGCCGTCGATGCCTTTGTTGAGGTCGTCCGCAACGACCCGAGTGCGGACGTACGCCGGCAGGCCGTCATGGCGCTTAGTCGGGCCAGGGGCGAAACCGCGGAGCAGGGTCTGATCGCCGCGTTGTCCGACGCCGACCGGGATGTCCGGCGCGACGCGCTGATCGCGCTGAGCAGCCGGGAGGTGACCGAAGCGACGCCGGCATTTGAGCAGGCGTTAAAGGATGAGGACGCCATGATCCGCGCGACGGCCGTACGGGCCATGGCCGCCCATCCGGCGGAAGGGACCGTCGATGCGCTGGCGGATGTGCTCGCCAACGATGCCTCGCGCGACGTCCGTATCGCGGCGGTGCAGGGGCTCGGGATGATGCGCGATATCCGCGCGGTGGACGCGCTTTCCGCCGCACTGGAGGATGAGGATGTGGATGTGCGCCGGCTGGCAGCCCAGGCGCTCAGCCAGCTCAACTATGGGGGGGATGAGCAGGTTCGGCGTACGGTGGGTCGGGCCTGGGGCGGCGTCCTGGCGCCCGGTCAGATTCGGAGTGGGGCAGGTCCGGGGACGATTTTTTCATCGGCGGAGGCGCCGGCCGTCTGGGGGTATAGCCGGGGCTTGAACGACAGCGCGCGGGTGATGGCGTATTCGGATGATCTGGCGCGTGTTGGATCGCAGGCACGGGACAATGAGCATATTCAGTTGTTGAATGAGAAGGCATTATGGGAGAACGAACGCAAGCGGGAGGCCATCGAACAAGAAATGGAAGCATTGCGTGGATTCATAGAGCGCAGTCAGACGGAGGGCGGGGGAGAACAGGATAGTCGCGAACTTATGAAACGCCTGGAGGCGCTGCAGATTGAACGGGATCTTTCGGATTCTGCACTTGAACACCGACTCCGAATATCTCGATGGCCGCAAGCCGGCGAGACCTTCACTGCAGCCCCCGGTGCTTCGCAAGAGGAATTGAAGGAAGCACGGATCAGCGAGATGATCCGGTTCATCGAAGAGCAGCCGTCGGGCCCTCGGTGCAAGGAGTATGTTAAGCTGCTCCAGGACATGAAGGACAGTAACCCGCGCGCGAAGATCGCCGTGGAGACCCTCAGCTGCGAGAAAGAATGACGTCGTAGTACGCGAGGGCGGCCGGCGTCGCGACGAGGCGGGTGCCGTTGAGATCGACTTCGAAGAGGGAGGCCTGGCGGGTTTGCCGGGCCTTCCATGTTAACATTCGCTCCACGACAACCTGGACGGCGCCGTCATTGGAGCGTTCCGCCAGCGCCGGCCCGTCGAGCCCCAGCTCGTCCTGCATGAACACGAGCCAGCTGCCGTCGGACAGGACGGCGCGCACATGACCGTCCTGCACATACAGCTGGCGGATGGCGCGGGCCATCACAGGATAGATGTGATGATGCAGCCGGGCTGCCGGCACGGGCCGGCCGCGGGCTTGCAGCGAAGGAAGGCGAGGCATGAGGACACGGGAGTCACGCGGCGAGGAGTTGGGTAATGGTTTCGAGTAGCTGTTTCTGGGTGAAAGGTTTGCTCACATAGCCGTCGAACCCCATGTTGAGGAACCGGTTACGATCTCCGGGCATGGCGTAGGCAGTAAGCGCGATGATCGGAATGGATGCGTAATGACCCTTCTGGCGGATCATGTTGAGCAGATCGATGCCTGTACGCTCTTCGCCGAGGTGAATATCAACCAGGAGCAAGTCAAACGTATGCTGCGTTGTCAATTGCAGCGCCTCATCGATTTTGCACGCGATGTCGATTTTGTATGAAGCCTGCAGAAAATACCGCAACAGGATCTGTGTGTCGGCATTGTCTTCGACCACCAGAATATGGGTAGCTGCCGGCTTTATACTCATCGTTCGCTCTGGGCCTCATCTATGCCTCAGCTGCGGGCGAAGGCAAAAGTAGATAGTGATAGGACTATGAATCGTGCTTCCAGCGTAGCTGCATGCGCACCGTGCGGAACCGAGGGCCCTCGAACAGATCCGGCCCGCTGCCGGCCCGACGATCCACCGGGTACGACGCACGCTCGAACTTGACTTCAAACGTCAAGGCAGGGCCTGCCCGGTAGGACATCAGAATATAAAACCGATCGCCATTCCCCGCATACTGTGCAACGATAAAGCGTGAATATACATCGTCCTCATAGGCAAAAGCCGTCGCGTCCGCACCTGTGGATGCGAACGAGGCAAACCGGGTGGTGAGGCGAAGCCACGTCGCCGGCCTCCAGGTAATGTCGCTATACAGCAGGACCCCGCGCTGGCGCTTGCCAGGCCTGTCCGCCAGGACCCAGTCCGCCCGCATACGAAGGAGCAACGCGGGGCTATGCGTGTAGCTGGCGTGGAGGCGGAAGGTGCGTCTCCGTGTGGCATATAACCCATCGACCACGCGACCGGCTGCATCCACATACATGCCGCCGGTTTCAGTCTGTTGTTGGCGGTATTGGAGGTAGCCGCCGATGTACGGCGCCGGCTCGACATTGAGGCGGATACTGGCTTCACGGCCCTGACCGGGGAGGGGGAGGCCGGTGCGTGGCCACGGGTGCCCGAAACGGTCGATATACCCGGCCATAGACCACCGCCGCGACGGGGTGATGCGTATCGCGAGGTAGACGCCCTCCTCGTTCTGAGGGATGGACCCCGCGGCGCGAAAGGCATTGCCATACAATGGGGCGAACGCCGGCTGGAAGCGCCGCGCCACGAACAGCGCTTCGAGGCGCGGATCGGGCACGATCTGGCCTCCGACAATCAGCCCATCGCCACCTCCGGCCGTGCGGCCATACTCGGCGAACAGGTGGGCGGATCGGGAGCCATACCTCGCGAAGGCGCTGGAGGCGGACTGACGCCTGCCCCGGAAGTCGAAGGCCTCATAGAGGGCGTCGCCAGCAGCGATGGGCATGTCGAACTGGCCGAGGACATGCACGATCCCGACGCTCCACGAACGGGCGGCGGCAAGCAGGCGGAACCCGGCCGTATTCGAACGCAGAACGCCGCGCCGGGCGCGTTCGGTGGCCGTCCTGTGGAGGCCGGTCCGGTTGATGGCCCGTACCTCGGCCAGTGGGCCCGTATCGGTCAGGACGGTGTCGATCGAGGCGGCGAGTGCGCGTCGGGAAGCAAATACCAGGAGTTGGGTCCCACGTAGCGGAGCCACTTCCACGGCCGCGCCACGGAAGAAGGCGCTTTCGCCGGCACTACCGTACGGGCTGAGCCCGCTGCCCGAAACAAGCGGATCGAGGGTAGGCGCGGCGCCGGCGATCGCGCGATATGGCGCCCCGAGGAGCAATCCGTGCCCGGCCTGCGCCAGGTAATCCCCCACGACCAGGCGACGAAGCCAGCGGCGGCCGGACCACGAAATGCTGCCAGCAACGTGATCCATCCCCAGGACTCCCCGGTTGGGCTCCCAGCTCAGTGCCTCGCCGGCGTCTTTCTCCATTGCAAACCGAACCGAGGCGCCGCCGCGATCGAGGCGGAGGCGCGTATACGCCGCCAGCGGCGACCCCGAAAAAGCCGGCCCGATGGAATCGCCGGGATCGGAACGGAAGCCGCTGCGGAGGTCGAGGTCGCGGCTGAACCGTTGCAGGATTTCGATGCGCGTGCGGGGCGGGCTCCTGTCAGCTCCTGGTGTCTCCGGGTCAGTGAAAGCCACGAAAGGGGCCAGCCGGCGGGCGGTATCGGCATCGAAGCCGGGGAGTCCCGCCAGAGCGTCGAGGGACGCGAGAGCAGGGGATAGCGAGAGTCGCGCGGTGAGCGCCGCTTTTTGTATGGCGCTCAGGTAGGGCAGGCGGTCGACGTCGCGCACGGCGGCGGCATCCAGTAAAAGGGGCTGTTCGAGAAGCGTCTGCCAGAAGTGGAGGAGAGCTTCCGCATCCGATTCGTCCGTCGGGAGGGATTCCAGCAGGTCGTCCCATCCGGCGAATAACGACTCGGGCGTCTGTGCCCTGGCCGACGTTGCGGACATTCCGCAGAGCAGGATCAGGCAGGCAACAAGTAGTGACGAAGGCATGGTACGGGCGGCCGGAGGAAGGGGGCTCTACCCGTACTAGACAGTTTTTGGAGATCAGGCGTACCGTCTGTCGCGCATATTTTTTGCGAGATAAAAGGCGAGGGCTCCGAAAAACGAGACGAACCAGACGACGAAGGTCGCGCCGAAGAGGAATCCCGGCCGCCCCGATGGAAGGGCGAGCAGCACCTCGAATCGGTGCGCGTACCAGGCGCCGATGGCGTAAAACAGCCAGTAGAGCGACATCAAGGCGGCGAAGGCGCCGGCTTTACGAGAGATCGCGTTGGATGTGGGCGTCATAAGCGAGGCCAGGAGGCGGAGGGTCATGGGAGCGGGGGCGAGTGGGAGCGGAACCGGTTACAAGAAACGAAACACGCGGGCAAGGACGGGGTCGGGCGCACGCAATCCACACTCGCCTTTGGCGCGGCTTATATGCTACAATGCGCCACGTCCATGGACGTATATGGCCACGGCCGGCGTCCACCCCAGCGCATAGTGCCGTTCGGCGGTGGCTTCGGCGTGAATCCACGTGGTTCGGACGGCCACGCCCGCCGATAGCCGCCATGGTTCCCCGGTCGCGCCGGCGCGCAGCGCCAGCGCCCGCACAGGACGCCACTCGAGGCCGGCATGGAGCGACGTCGACGCGCGGCCGCTCCGTCGGAGGGCGAGGAGGAGTGCGGTCTCGGGTGTCGGCTGGTACAGCGCGCCCAGGGCAAACCGCCGGGACAGGGGCTCGCCCGCAGCCCATCGGGGGCCATTGACGTTCTCCGCCGCCGCGCCCAGGCGGAGCGTGGGGACGACATCCACCTGCCAACCGGCGGAGAGTCCAATGGCCGTGGCGTTGCCGTAGTCCTCGATCGTAACCCGGTGCAGGGCGATACGGACGCCCATGGCGATGGGGCGATGGGTGCCGGGGAACAGGGGTCGCGCCACGCCGGCCAGCCAGCTGGATTCGCGGTAGGCCGCGTCGCCGAAACTGGCGGCGCCGGCCGCGACGACCGTCCGCCCAAGCGGCACCGCGACACGCGCGGCGCCTTCGCGTAGCTCGGGAAGACCAAACCCCTCCGCGGCAAAGAAGCCCGCCGTCGCCGAGCGAATGGCCGCCCAGGACGCCGGGTTGGCGATCCCCCAGAGGTCGCCGCCGAGAGCCGGCGTGGCCCCGCCCAGAGCGATGGCGGCCGCGCCTTCACGCGCCGGTTGGGCGCCGGCGGCCCGCATGGGAAGGAGCAGAAGAAGGGCGATCACGCCGCGCAGTGCGGCGGAAGCTGGAGGCGAAGTGTGCATCGGATACGATAGAGGCTGATGGACCGTTTCTCCTACTAGACGTATGTGCGTGCTCCCGCATACCGTCCGACACAGCCAGTGCCCTCGCCGGCTGGAAACAGCACCCGCACTCGCTCGTAACAGCCTCGATTCGGAACCGTCAGTCTATCCTAACCGCATGCCGAACCCAACCCGACGCACGTCTCGCTTTTCTTCTCGCCTTATCCGCTTCCTGCTTCTGGGGTTGGGGGTTATGGTAGGGGCGCCGGCTACCGCGCCGACGGCCCACGCACAGGAATTTAACTGCCAGGTCACGGTCTCCATCGCCCAACTCACGGGCTCCGAGTTTACGTTCTTGCAGGAGCTTGGCGAACAGATCGAGCTCTATATGAACGAGCGGTCTTTCACGCAGGACCGGTACCTGGATGTCGAGCGCATCGACTGCCTCATGCAGGTGATCTTCGAGGAAGCGGTCACCCTCACCAGCTTTCAGGCCCGGATCGTGTTATCCAGCCGGCGACCCATTTACGGTGTGCCGCAGGTCTCGACGGTCCTTCAAATCAGCGATACCGGCTGGCAGTTTAACTACGCCCAGGGGTCGCCGCTGGTATTCGATCTCGAGAAGTTCGATCCCCTGACGTCGGTGCTCAACTTCTACGCCTACATCATGCTGGGCTACGACTACGACACATTTGCGGAATTTGGAGGCTCCGCCCACTTCGAGCGGGCGCGGCGCATCGCGGCGCTGGCGGAGTCCCAGAACGCGCTCGGTTGGGTCGATCTGGGTGACAACCGGGGCCGGAAAGATCTGATCGAGCAGGTGCTGGATCCCCGCTTTAAGCCACTCCGGAAGGTCTATTTCGACTACCACTACGCCGGCCTTGACGCCTTCGTCTCGGAGAATGAGGCGGCGCGAGGCAGTATTCTCGCGGCGATTGAGAGCCTGGACGCTCTTTATGATGAGATGTCGCGATCGTATGTGTTCGACATCTTTTTCTCAAGCAAAGCCGAGGAGATCGCCGCGGTGTTTGACGACTCTCCCCTGAGTTCACAGGCGTACGATGTGCTCCGCCGTGTCGACCCCGCGAACCTGTCGAAATACGATAAGCTGGTGAACTGAGGTAGTTGCAGGTTGGCAAGTTGGCATGTTGCAGGTTACGACCGATCGGAAACCTATCTACCTGCAACCCGCCAACCCGCCAACCTGCAACCTGCCAACCTGCAACCTGCCAACCATTCCATGTGCGAAAGGGGGGACTCGAACCCCCACTCCCTGAGGAACTAGATCCTAAGTCTAGCGCGTCTACCAATTCCGCCACTCTCGCATGAGCGAAAATGATATGGCGCTGCACCCCTGGAGGTTCCGATGCCGCTTCGGCGGCGCGGTGGCCGGCCGGCAATGATGAACTATTTTCCCACCCAGACTACGACGTTATGATCACTGGTATCGAGGCCCGCGGAAAGAGCCTGCTGGGCCTTCTGCTCTTGAGCGGTACGTTGCTTTCCGCTCAGGCGCAGCCCGAGCAGAACGACCCCTTGAAAGCGGGGCGGTTCGACAATGGGAAGATGTGGACGTTCGACTATCCGCCGGCCGACTACTTCGAGGAGGCCTATGGTTTTTCGCCGGATGAGGCCTGGTTCGATCGGGCGCGTCTGGGGGCGCTTCGCATCCCGGGCTGCACGGCGTCGTTCGTTAGTTCGACGGGTCTGGTGCTCACCAACCACCATTGCGGCCGCGGTCCGGTGGCTCAGGTGACGCAGGCCGGCGAAAACCTTTTGGACGATGGCTTTTATGCCCCCTCGCTGGCCGAAGAGCGGATCGTTCCCGGTTTCTATGCGGATCAGATGATCGCCATCGCCGATGTGACCGACGAGGTTTTCGCGGCCCAGCAGGGCATGGAGACCGACGCGGAGCGGGCGGCGGCGCGCGATGAGGCTGTACAGCGCATCCAGGACCGCCTCACGACGGAAGCCGGCGGCGCCGAAGCCGGCATCGTGGTCGAGGTCACCCCCCTGTACCACGGAGGTCGCTACTCGGCCTACACCTTCCGCCGCTACCCGGATGTCCGCCTCGTGATGGCGCCGGAACTCCAGATGGGCTTTTTTGGCGGCGACGATGATAATTTCACCTTTCCCCGATACGCGCTCGACATGACTTTTTTCCGGGTGTACGACGACGCCGGCGAGCCGCTCGAAACGGAGCACTACTTCACCTGGAGCCTCGAAGGCGTGCAGCCGGGGCATCCGGTGTTCGTCATCGGCAACCCGGGTAGCACGAGCCGCCTCGAGACTGTCGCCCAGCTTGACCTCCGCCGCGACGTGACGGACAAAAGCCTGCTCGCGTTTGTCTCCAGCCGCCTCGCCGCCCTCGAACGGTACCAGGAATCCCTGCCGCCGTCGCAACGTTCGGACGCGACGCGCAATCAGATCTTTTCGCTGCGGAATGCCCAGAAGGCGTATACCGGGCAGCAGGCCGCACTGGTCGATCCCGTGGTGGTCGCGCGTAAAAAAGATGCCGAGCGCGCGTTTATGGAGGCGATCCGGGCGGATGCCGCGTTGACCGCCACCTATGGGTCCGTGATTTCGGAGATAGCCGAAACCCAGACGAGCTTCCGCGAGCTCGGCGCTGAATACGGCGCATTCTTCGGCCTCACCAGCGCCGCCTATTCTTCGGCGCTGATGCGGCGGGCGATAGCCGCCTACACCTACCTGGAACGCCGGGCAGCTGGCCAGCAAGGCGCGGCCCTCGACCCCCTTGAAACGCAGATCAACGGCATCGCCGATCAGCCCGAGGGGCTCGCCCGTGAACTGCTCGCGACCCGCCTGCACGATTTTTTGACGTACTTCGGAACGGAGGACACAGTGGTGCAAACTGCGCTCGCCGGCGCCTCGCCGGAGGACCGCGCCGCGGCGCTCCTCGCGTCGTCCGCCCTCGCCACCGCCGAGAAGACACAGCAGGCGATGGCAAATGAGACGCTCACGATGGAGGATCCCGCGGTGATCCTGGTCGGCGCCTTCATCCAGCGATATCGTGACTTTCAGAGCGCCTCGGCCGGGCTCACCGGCCGGCAGAACGAACTAGCCAGCCAACTCGGCCGGGCGCGCTTCGCGGTGTATGACACGGACGTTCCACCCGACGCCACGTTTTCGCTCCGCATCGCCGACGGGGTCGTCGCCGGCTACCCCTACAACGGCACCTTTGCCTCGCCGTTCACCAGCTTCTACGGGTTGTACGATCACTATTATTCCTACGGAGCAGGCTCCGCGTGGGACCTGCCGGCGCGCTGGCTCAAGCCGCCGGCGACCTTCGATATGGGGGTACCCATGAACTTCGCCTCGACGAACGACATCATCGGCGGCAATTCCGGCTCTCCGGTCTTGAATCAGGACCTCGAACTGGTGGGCCTCATCTTCGACGGCAACATCGAGAGCCTCGCCGGCGAGTTTATGTATCTCCCCGAGAAAAACCGCGCGGTGTCTGTTGATGCCCGCGGTATACTGGAGGCGCTGGATGAGATCTACGATGCGGATCGGATCGTCCTCGAACTCACGGAGGACGAACTCGTCCCTACCGAGGACGAGGCCGACCGTAGCCGCGGCAGCCAGCGCTGAGCGCGCCGCCTGCCCCCTCGATAGCGTTTGAACGATAGCGTTTGAACGATAGCTTTTGAACTATCTTAGCCGATGATTTTCATGACAGCATTCGCGCGCCCAGCACTCGTCGCCCTCGCCCTGGTTCTGATGACCGGCTGCGCCACGACGACCAGTGAGATGGCCGTCATCACCGAGCGCCCCCGGCCAGCCGCGCCCCCAACCGTCACGCCGGCGGCCGACGTGACGACGCCCGCCCCTGAAGAGACCATCCAGCCCGGCCGGTTTGATGGCGGTAAGATGTGGACGTTCGACAACCCGCCGCTCGAGTACTTCCGCGAAGCGTACGGTCTCGAACTGAATGATCAGTGGTTTGAAGTCGCCAGCCGGAGCGCTCTGCGTTTCGGCGAGAGCTGCTCAGCCTCGTTTGTCTCCCGTCGCGGCCTTGTGATGACCAACCACCACTGCGCCCGTGAGAGCATCACCAAAGTAAGCGGCGCCGGCGAGTCCTTGCTCGATGACGGGTTCTACGCGACCTCCCTCGACGCCGAACGGAAAGTGGAGGACCTGTATGTCGATCAGCTGCTGTTTATCGCGGACGTGACGGATAAGCTTACCGATGACATCCCGGACTATCAAAACGACGAAGAGGAGGCCGACGCGCGCGAGCGCGCCATCGAAGCACTCGAAGAGCGGATGACCCGCGACGCGCGCGGTCAGGATACCACGCATATCGTGCAGATCGTCCCGCTGTACAACGGCGGTAAGTATTCGGCCTACACGTTTAAGCGCTACAGCGACGTGCGCCTCGTGGTCGCGCCTGAGCTGCTGATGGGCAAGTTCGGCGGCGATCCGGACAACTTCACGTATCCGCGGTATTCGCTGGACATGACGTTCTTCCGGGTGTATGGCCCCGACGGGGCGCCCATAGAAACCCGCTATTTCTTCCCGTGGAGCACCGCCGGCGTGCAGGAAGGTGACCCCGTTTTTGTGGTCGGTAACCCTGGCTCCACCAGCCGGCTCAATACCATCAGCCAGCTGGAGTATGAGCGCGACTTCGACCTCCCGCAGCAGCTCGAAGTGCTGACCGCGTTCGCCGGCATCATGAAGACTTACCTCGATACCCAGCCACCCGGTGACGCGAACGGGGACATACGGAACGATTATTACTCGCTCTCCAACTCGATCAAGGCGATGGAGGGCCAGCTTGCCGGTCTCCGCGATCCCGCGCTTATGGCGCGCAAACGCGCTGCCGAGCAGAACCTCCGCCGCGCCATCGACGCCGACCCGAAGCTGAAGGCCGACTACGGGAACGTGCTAGATGACCTCCTTGCCGTGCAGGCTTCTAAGAAGGCAACGGCCCGCCAGGCCGGCGCGCTCACCTTTTATGGCTCCGCGCTAGGGTCGCGCATCCTCACTCGCGCACTCTACGGCTATGCCTACACGCTCCTCAAACAACGCGGCGCTACGCAAACAACCCTCGACGAGCTGCTCAAGGACGCCAACGAACTGAAAGATTACCCGCCTGAAGTGGAACGCAGCCTCATCGTGGCCCGCATCCGTCAAATGGAAAGATACCTCGGCCGCACGGACCCCACCATTCGTGGCATGCTCCAGGGCCTCACGCCCGAAGCGTTGGCGGATACCCTGGTCGCCACCTCCGCCCTCGTCGATTCCGCCCGATTCGTCGTCCTGCTGGATGGCACCTACCTCTCCAGCAAAGACGCGTCGGTGCCCGTCATCAACGCCCTCGCGCCCCTGTATTTTACGCTCGGCCAGCAGATCGGAAGCTTTGGCGACCGCGAGGGCAATCTCAACGCCGAACTCTCCCGCGCTCGCTTCGCCGTCGACGGCTTCACCAGCCCGCCGGACGCGACCTTCTCGCTGCGCCTCACCGATGGCGTCGTACAGGGTTATGCCTACAACGGAACAGTCGCACCGTACAAGACGACTTTTTATGGTGTTTACGATCACTATGTGACCTACGGCCCGAACTCCGAGTGGGATCTGCCCGAAGCCTGGAAGCGTGTGCCTCCTGGCCTCGACCTGTCTACCCCGCTCAATCTGGTTTCCACCAACGACATCACCGGCGGTAACTCTGGCTCCCCGCTGCTCAACAAGAATCTAGAAGTGGTGGGATTGATCTTCGACGGCAATATCGAATCGCTGCCCAACGAGTATGTTTATACCGACAAAGCCGCCCGCGCCATCTCGGTTGACGCTCGCGGGATTCTGGAAGCGCTGGATGAGATGTACGACGCCGATCGGATCGTCCTCGAGCTGACCGCCGGCCAGATGACGGCGACAGAGCAGGAAGCGGATGCGGTGAGAGGGGAATGACCCCTCACCCCCACACCCCTACCTCTGCCTTTCCCACTCCTCGAATTTCTTGATTTCCGGCCTGAGAGCCTGGTAGAGGAGCGCGATGACCGTTGCGTCATCCAGATAACCGATGCCGGGCAGGAAATCGACGATCAGGTCCATGGGGCTGATGAAATACAGCAGGCCGGCCGTGATGAGCACCAGCGGAGTCTTGGAGAAGCTGGTGTATTCCCCACGCAACCACCGATAGAGGAGACGGGCGAAGGCGCCGACTTCGGTGCGGAAGCGCGGGAGAAGCGCCGGCGTGTGGCCCATCTTGTCGACCACCTTGCGGAGCAGGTTCCATAACCTCACTCGCCGGCCGATCAGGCCATGCGCCTTTCCGATGCTTCGCCGCAACAGGGGTTTAAAAACCTTGAAGAGAAGCGCCGGCGCGAGTCGGCGGGATCCGGCGGAGCGATGATTCATGGGGGCCCTGGGAGGTAAGCTTGCAGATCAGCCATAGAATAGCGATTCTGCGGCAAAAATCACAGCCCGGCGTCTTTCTTCAGCCCCCGGCCCTTGCTTCTGAGGGGCAGACACTGTTTCACACGCTGCGGCCGACACTGCGGCAGACACTGCGGAAGACACTGTTTCACACACTGCGGCAGACACTGCGGCAGACACTGCGGCAGACACTGCGGCAGACACTGCGGCAGACACTGCGGTAGACACTGTTTCACACACTGCGGCAGACACTGCGGCAGAAACGGTGGACCGACGCGGCGTTTCCGGTAATGGGGAGACGTCGGGACGTACACGATCGAGGTGACTCGGGAAGGCGCGAAGGCGCGCGAAACGCTCGTGATTGAGGCCGCCGTCCGGCGTTGAGAAAAAAACGTGTCAGTGTCGTGCAGAAGCGCTATTTTCGCCCTATCCACCAAACACGCCAGACGCGCGACGCGGTACATGCAAGGAGAAAAAGATATGGCGCCGATCCGGGTGGTCCTCGCGGACGACCACCCGCCGCTCCGCGCCGGCATCCGGATGCGTCTCGAGCAGGAGCGAGACATCACCGTCATCGCCGAGGCCGACAACGGCCGCGACGCGTTGCGGCTGGTACGCGATCTCAAACCTCATCTGCTGGTGCTGGACATGGAGATGCCCGACATGACGGGGTTGGATGTCGCTCGACAGTTGCGAGAGTCGGACGATACGATCCGCATACTCATCCTCAGCGCCCACGAAAACGACGACTATCTCGAGCAGCTCTTCGAGAGCGGCGCGGCGTCGGGTTATCTCACCAAACAGGAATCTCTCGAGACGATTGTGGCCGCCGTTCGCGGCGTGGCGCGTGGTGAGGAGGGCTGGCTGAGCCGCGAGGTGGCGGCGGCCATGATGAAGCAGCGCCGGGGCGGATCGCACAAGGCGGACCCTGCGATGCAGGAGTTAAGCCGGCGTGAGATCGAAGTCCTCAAGATGGTCGCCCGCGGTTTCAACAACATCCAGATCGGCGATGAGCTGTTCATCGCGGAAAGTACCGTCAAAAAACACGTCAGCAACATCTACACAAAGCTCGAATTGGGCTCGCGCGCCGAAGCGGCGGCGTGGGCCTGGCGGCAGGGTCTGGTCGAGAAAGACTGATCCAGAGTACGAATCATTTCGGCACAGTGTTTGACAAAGGATTTTCAGAAATCGAAACTCTGTGGTCACGCTGCGCATGGACCCTTACGTGCACGGATGACGCATGGAACGCCGTAAACGGCGCCCCTGACCATTCGCTTTAGGTCTCGCGGGCGCATCGCTCTGAAAGGCCTTGTTGGATAACGTTCACCTCGTATCGCTTGTCGTGCTCCTTGCGGTTTGTGCGATGGGGTGCGACAGCGCGCTGATGCGGGAGGTCGCCTACCACGAACGTGTCGGTAACCTGGAGGAAGCCCGTACGGCCGCCGAGCGCGCCGCCCAGTCGGATCCTGCGAATAGTGAAGCGCACTTCTTACTTGGCCGCACCTGGTTGGCGCAAGGAGCGTACCCGGAAGCCCACGCCGCCTTCGAACGCGCTAACACCCGCACGGCCCGGTATGCGGACCAGATCGCCTTTTTGCTTGAATCCGCCTATCGAACCGCGATGGCGGAGGGGGCAACGGCCTATGGGATGGCCCGTTTCGCGGACGCCGCCGCCCACTTCGCCGCCGCTACCCGCGTCGATACCGTCGCCCTGGATGCGTATCGCGCGCTGGGCCACGCCTCGGTCCAGGCCGGCGATCGGACCTCGGCCATTGCCGCCTACCGCACCGCCAGCCCCCTCGCCCCGGCCGACGTCGAACTGTGGAATAACCTCGCCGAACTGACGACCCTTGAAGCCGATTACGAGGCCGCGCTCGTCTACTCGCGCCAGGTGCTCCAGCTGGATCCAGCCTTTCGGCCCGGTCTGCGCCGGCTGGCCTACGTCGAAGAAAAGCTGGGCCATGACGACGAGGCCGAGGCGCACTACCGCCAGCTGGTCGACGGCGGCCACACCCAGGCCGACGCCCGCAATTTTGCCTTCTTGCTATACAACCGTCAGAACTACGCCGAAGCGCTGCCACATCTCGAGATCCTGGCGGACCACGGGCAGCCCGACTGGGACGTGCTCAAGGTGTTGTGCGAGAGTTATCTGGCTGTTGAAGACTTCGCACGGGCAATCGATATAGGCATCCTGCTGCACGATCGCCGGCCCGAAGACCGCGACGTGGTGAGTAATCTGATCCTGGCGTACGAAAAGGTGGGCGACAACAAGCACGTGGTGCTGTACCGCGAGCGTCTCGCGCGCATGGAGGACGAATTATGAAGCATCCTATCCACCGGACGCGCGTTGCCCTGATCATCGGGTGCCTGGTTATCGTGGTGGGCCGTGACGCCGTGGGTCAGACGCTGCTTCCGGCGTTGATCGAGCCGGCGCCGTACTCGGCCAGTAGCCTGCCGTTTGATCCCATTCGACTGACCTTCGACACCCCGATCGACACGACCAGCTTCGCGACGGCGGTCTTCCGGGTATATGGCAGCCAGACCGGCCTGTACGAGGGCACGCTTTCGTACGACGAGGCGACCCTCACCGTCATCTATACGCTTCCCTGCGCCCTCAAGGAAGGGGAGCGCGTTTCAGTCACGGCGGCGGGGATACGGTCGATGTCCGGCGGCGTGCTCGCGCCGTTTCAGTGGCAGTTCATCCCGGCGGTCGTCTACGGCAGCGGCCGGTTTGAAGGGCCGGATCAGTTCGACCTCGGCCTGGCCGATGCGCCGGCGTTTGTGTTTGCCGGCGACCTCGATGGCGACCTCCTGCCGGACGCCGTCGTCGCCAACAGCGGCTCGGGCTCCATCGGCATCTACCTCAACCAGGGCATCCGTGCGCGTCGGTTTGCACAGCGCACCGATGTGCGCGTCGGCTCGGGTCCGTTTGCGATCTCGGGCGGCGACTGGAACGCCGACGGCCGGCTCGACCTCGTCGTGAGCAACCTGCTTGAAAGCTCGCTCACCCTGGTCGTGAACGACGGCAACGGCCTGTTCTCGACCTCGACGATCGAAACCGGGGAGCGCCCCGTGCGCACCGCGGTAGGCGACTTCGACAACGACGGCGACGAAGATATCGCGGTGTCCGCTTTTGGCGTCGATCTGATCTACGTGCACCTCAACAACGGCGACGGCACCTTTGCGTTGCCGGCGACCTATCCCGTAGGCGCGTCGCCGGCCGGCCTGGTGGCGGGCGATTTCGATAACGACGGCGACCTGGACCTCTACGCCGCCAGCCTCGGCGATCAGCGGTTGGATTTTCTTCGCAACGATGGCGCGGGCGCGTTCGGGGTCTCCGTCACGACGCCGCTGCCGTTTTCGCCGGCGGCCATCGAAGCCGCCGACCTCCTCAGCGCCGACACCACCCGGTACAGCGACTCCCGGCTGGACCTCGTCGTCTCCGCCCAGGATTCGCGGGAGGTGCTCATCCTCCAGAATACCGGCAACGGCGCCGCGCTCCAACTGGCCGCGCCGCTACCCGTCGATTCGTCCTCCTCCCAGGCGCTGGCCCTCGTCGTGGCCGATATCGACAGCAGCGATGCCCTGGGGGCGTTCCGCGGTCTCGGGCAGGATTTTGACCTCGATATCGTGACGGCCCACCTGGCGGCCGGCGAGATCCGACCGTTTATCAACACCGCCGCGCAGGGCTTCGAGCGCGGGTTGCCGGACGTGTATCCGACCGCCGCACTCGCGCAGGACCGTAATCCGATCTCAATCGCCTCCACGGATGTCGATGGTGATGGCGACCTGGACCTACTAGTAGTGAACGGGACGTCGGGCAATCTGGCTGTCTTTTATAATATCGGGGGCCGCGAGGCGCCCGTCGAAGCGTTCCCCCCGATCCTCAGCTACGGTGAACTGTGTGTGGATGAAGATTCTACCCAGACCGTGCAGCTGCGCAATACCACCAACCATCCCATTTCGGTGGAGATCAGCGTCCGCCCGGACGCCGGCGTCTATTTTCCGGACACCTCGGCGGTCGTGCTCGCTCCCGGCGAAACGCGTAGCGTGGCCGTGCGGTTCTCGCCGCTGGCGGCGGAGGACTACTTCGCCGAACTTGTCCTCCGTACCCGCATCCTGGCCGAGTTGTGCGGGATCGACGCCCAGCAGAGCATCGTCGAAGTGACCGTCCCACTCGTCGGCCGCGGCATCGCCACCCGCTTCTCCGCCGTCCCCGATACGCTCGATTTCGGGATTGTTGTCGTGGGCGACTCACTGGTGCGCTCGTTCGACCTGCTCAATGATGGCAATATCGGGGGCGATATCGCGAGCTTCCTCTCGGGCAATCCGCTCTTCACCGTCCTGGCGCCTCTCACGCCGCAGACCGTCGCGGCCGGCGGCCGGCAGCCCGTAGACGTCCAGTTTCAGCCCCTCATCGCCGGCGTGTACTTCGATTCGTTGCGGGTGGCTACGGTCGATTTGTGCGGGCGCGACACCCTCACCGTCTACCTCCGCGCGCGATCCGTCGACCCCTTACCCGATCTCCTGCCGCTGAACCTGGCGTTGGTCGCCGGCCAGACCCTCACCGGACTGCGGGTGGGGGATGCCCTCGATGCGCAGGTCGACCTCCAGAATCAGTTTTACGCCGTGCCCGATACCTTCCTGAGCCGGTTCGTGCTCATCCGCCCTGACGGCGTCAGCCAGCCCGCCGGCGACATTATCACGGAGGGGATAGGCGTGGAGACGATCGTCGGGCTGTCTAGCCCGGCGATTACGCTGACCCAGCCCGGCCGGCACCAGCTCTGTTTCGATGCCGACGCCCTCGACGCAGTCCTCGAGGCCGTCGAGGATAACAACCGCCTCTGTCTGGAGGCTTTCGACGTGCGTCCGCTCCTGCCGGATCTGCTCGCTGCCGACCTCGTTCGCGCGGACGGCATTACCGACGCCATCCGGCGGGGGCAGACGCATGACTATACCGGCACCGTCCGTAACATCGGCGATCAGGACGTCGCCGCACCGTTTCAGGTCGAGATCCTGCTCAATGACCTCGTCGTCGAGTCGCTGACGCTCGAAGGGCTGGCCGTGGGCGCGGAGGCAACCTTCACCGCGGCCGTGGACTTCCCCGATGTGGGCGCCTACACGCTCATCTTCCGGGTGGACGCCGGCTTCGGGATTGATGAGATCCTGGAGGATAACAACGACTTCATCCTCGGCCCCTTCGATGTCGAACTGCCCGACGCGCTGCCGGTGGGTCCGAACCCCTTTACGCCGAACAACGACGGTTTTAACGACCGCGTGGCGTTCCGCATCGAGGAGTTCGGGCTCGCCCAGCCCGTCGTGCGCATCTTCAGCTTCGAGGGCCGGCTTCTGCGCACGTTCGACGAAGTAGTGGAGGGCGCACTCGCCTGGGACGGCCGCGATGACGAAGGGCGCGAGCTGCGGCCCGGCGTCTATCTCTACACGGTGGAAGAGGCGCGCGAAACCGTCGCCACCGGTCATATCACGCTGGCGAGGTAGCCGATGGATAGCCGCATGAGACCTCAACGCGTGACCCTGCGCCGGCTGCTGGCCGCGGCCGGCCTGGTACTTTTTTACTGGTCCGGGGGGACTCCCGCCCGAGCGCAACAGCCCCTGATGGGGCCGTCGCTGAGCATGGAAGATCCGATGGCGGTGTTCGCTAATCCCGCCATCCTGTCGTTTCAGCGCGCGCGCCTTGCGCTGGGCGCCAAGGCCTATCACCTCGGCGTGAGCGAGGCCGGCGGCGTGCCGCTGCGCCAGGGGGCGTTTGTGCTCTCGACGCCGTTTTTGCTCTCGGACCGCTTCGGCGCCGGCGCCCTGGTGCAGTACTTCGACAGCCCCATTTTCCAGCGGACCTCCATCGGCCTGGGCGTTTCGGCTCGGGTGCTCCGCTTTGTGTCGGTCGGCGTCCAACTCGCCGCCTTCAACCTGTCGTACGACGCGGCGAATTTCATCGAGTTCGATCCGGCCGACCCCGTGTTCGCCGGCGGCTATAGCCGCACCGTGATCAACGCCTCGCTGGGCGCGTACGCCCAGCCGTTGCCGGCGCTGAGCCTGTCTCTGGGCGTGCGTAATGCGAACAGTCCCGATCTATCGCTGGTGGGCGACGGGGTCCTGTTATCGCCCGAGCCGTTTATCGGGGCCGGTTATGCCGTCGGGCCCGTGCGGGCGCTGCTCGAGCTGGTCGGCACCCCGTACGGCGCCGAAACGCGGTGGAGCGTCGAAGCCGTGTCGTTGGCCGGCTCGTACCTCCGGTTCAGCAGCAACACGGCCTTCGACCAGGCGCGGGTGGAGGGGCTGCTGCATGTCGGCGGCCCGATCAGCGTCAGTTATGGCTACGAACTACCGTTCGGAGCCCTCGGCGGCGCCACGAACGGATCCCATACCGTGAGTGTAGTCTATGAGTTCGGCCGCACGCCCGATCTGCCCGACCCGATCGTACCGCCTGCCTTCCTGTATACCACCGAGTTGCCGGCGCTCGACCCCGTCCTGAGGCCAAGGGTCTATACCAGTGCGACAAGCGACTACCTCCGCTATTACGAGCAGATCATCGTTCGGCAGATCGACAGCGACGTGCCTGATGAGGCGTTGCGGCAGCTCACCGAGGCCGATCTCGGCGCGCTCGATAGCGTGCTCGTGGCGCGTCCGCCGGCTTATGCACCGGCGCCGATCTACGACCCGAACGAACGGGTGGTGATGACCGGATCGTATTCGTCTCAGTATGAAGCTTCATTGCGGGAAGCCGGACGCGTTGTGGGACGTGACGAAACACAGACCATACGGGTGACGGCGCCATCGGGCGACGTGCTGCGCGCCACGGGAATCCGTAACCGGCTTGTGGCACAGGGAATTCCCGAGAACCGCATCGAACTGTCCCCGGCGCCGGCGGATTCGATGCTCGAGCCGGCAACACAGGAGAGCTTTTTGCCAGAGGCTTACATGCTCCGACTCGAACCCGCCGAGACCGTGCTGTATTTCCTCGGCGCCAATCAGGATAGTGCCGCCGTGGACTGGGAAGTGCGGGTCGAAGACGCCGACGGACGGGTCGTCAGGTCCTTCTCTGGCGCCGGCGCCGTGCCGGACCAGCTGATGTGGGATTGGATGGACGAGACTGGAGCCGTGATCGCGCCGGGCGTCTACCAGTACCGGATGAGTTGGACCGACCGGCAGGGCGAGCGCCACGTGTCGAACCGGCGCACGCTGTATGTCCAAAAATTCCTGAGAAAAACGACCGTCCGCGTCACCCGCGACCCCGAGGCGCTGCGGCGGGAGGCCGACCGCATTGAACTACGTATTCAACACTAGTATCAAACACGAGCATCGTGAGATCCATGAACCGACTACTGCGCATTTTCCTGGTGATTGTTGCCGCCGGCGTGCTGGAGGCGCCGGGCGGCGTCGGCCAAACGGCCCTCGCGGCCGGCGTGATGCCTCAATCCGTACCCGAGGGGACGGCGGAAGGGTTTACGATGAGCAACATGTGGACCCTCACCGAGCAGGCCGGGCCGCTGCGCTGGCCGATCTTTGGCGTATTCATCATCGGCATGTTTCTCGTTTGCCTGAAGTGGTTCGAGTTGATGTCCGACCGTCGGGAGTCTCGCACGCTGGAGCACATCGACTTTCGCCTGATGGGGTTGCCGCAGATCATCAAGACGATCTCCGGCCAGAAGGACAGCATGCTGGCCCGCCTGCAGGCGACGATGCTCAACGTCTTCCAGTCGCAGCAGTCGCAGGCCGATCTGCACGACGAGATCGCAAACTACATCCGGTATCAGCAGGATCGGTTCGACACGTTCAAGCGGCGGGTGGATTTTATGTCCGACACCGCCGGCGCCCTCGGTCTGCTCGGCACCGTCTGGGGCATCTTTACGGTGTTCTCCCAGGGGTTGTTGGACGATCAGGTCATCCTCACCGGCATGGGCTTCGCGCTCATCACAACGTTGATGGGCCTCGTCGTGAGTATCATCCTGAACCTGAGCTCCACGGAGGTGTTCGGCTTTTTCAACCGCCGGCTGGAACGGATCGGCGGCAAGTCGGACGAACTGCGCTTCCGTCTCATGGAGCTCGCCCTCCCGCAACAGAAAGGCGGCGGGGATACGCATCTGGACATCGACACCATGCTCACCGAGACCCTGGCACCGGTGGTGTCGGTCTCGGGCAGCCCGGTCGTCAAAACCGAATCCATGCGGCCGGCCCCCGAAGGTAAACCCATCGCCCATGTAGAGGCCGTGTTGCAGGATCGTTTTTCGAACAGCCTGTACGGCGACTCGGGCACCTCGGCACTTCGGAAGTCGATCCAGTCGGCGACCGTCGACGTCACCCGGGCGCCGTACGCGCTTCGTGTGCTGAACGCGCCCAAGGAAGAGGCGGCGGGGCGGACGGTGAAGCATGTCGTACTGCAACTCGTGGATGAAGCCGATGGCCCCGTGGCCGGCCGCAAGGTCGTGGTGACGGTCGACAAAGGGGAGAGCAGCCTAAACGGGGGCGAGCCCGAGGTGTCGGCCACGACGGACGAACGCGGGGAAATCCGGTTTGATTGGAATCTACCTCAACGCGCCGGCCTGCAGACATTTACCGCCAGCGTGCCTGGCGCCGAGGCGCCGGGGCTGTCGATCAAACACACCATGATGGCGCGCCCCGGTCTGCCACGCAAACTCAAACAGTTTGGCAACAATCAGGGAGGCCCCGCCGGCGAAAAGCTACCGAAGCCGCTCAAGGTGCTGGTGCTGGATGAGTTCGAGAACCCGATCTCCGATTGGCCCGTCGTGTATGTCGTGGAACTGGGCGATGGCTCGTTCGACAATGGGAAGCAGGAGATCAAAGCGAAGACAGACAAACGCGGTGAGATCGGCATCACGTTTCGCGTGGGCACCGAGCCCGGTTTCAACACCGTGAAGGTGACGGTCGATGGCGTCGGGCGGGACCTGAAGTTCCAGGCCATGTCCATGTCGTGAGCCGGCCCTCCCCACACACCAACTGAGCGATGGAATGACGAATTCCGGTTTCATCATGCGATTCGTCGATGTGGTGCTGATCATGTTGTTCGGCTTCATCACCATATCGAACCTGCAAGATTCCGAAGTCGCGCTCCCCGAAAGCGGCGAGACCGACTTGCACCCCATGGATACCGAGGAAGTCGAGTTTATCGGCATCCTGCCGGACGGCACGTTTCTAATCGAGGACGAGCAGACGCTCATCAGCAGCGTCGAGGCGCTGCGCGGGTTTCTGGCCCAGCGCCGGGCCGCGGCTGGCGTCGCGTCGCTAAAGATCCGCATCCGCAGCAGCTGGGACGCTCCGGTGCATTATGCGCTCGATGTGGCGGCGCTGTGCGACGAACTGGGCCTCCAGAAATCGATCGAAGTCGAACTCAACCTCAACGGCGTCTAACGACTCCACGAAGCAGGATGCAACGCAAAGGATATATCATTCGCTTCATCGACATCGGGCTGATCATCCTGTTCGGGTTTTTGATGATCAGCGACCTGACCGTGATCTCGCAGATCCAGCTTCCGGGAAGCGAGCAGGATCGTCCCGCGGATCCACCAGACGACAACACACGGATGATTGGCGTCGTAATCGAAGAATCGGGTCTGTACCGGATTCGCGAAATGGCCACCGATGTGCCGTTATTTGTAAATGTCGAGCAGATCGCGGATCTCGAAGTCCTCGTTCGCCGGCTCGTCGAGGAGCACGAGGCGGTGGGGGGGGCGATCGAAGTCGTGATCGAGCCGCATCCGAATGCCGTCATGCAGCGGCTGGTGGATGTGCACGACCTCTGCGAACGGCTCGGCGTCAAAAAGAACATCAACACCGCGATCGGGCGGGGCGGGCCATGATATTACCGGAACCCAGAGGCGACACGGCCGGCCGACGCGGCCGCGCCTTGCTGACCACGGTCGTGTTTAGCGGGGTCTGTTATGGCCTGCTCGTGGCTGCCTCGTATTCCATCGATAAGCCCACGCGAGAACTCTTCCGCGAGGTGGATTTTGCGCTGTTCGCGCCGCCGGCGCCCGTGCTCGCGCCTGAGCCGGCCGCTTCCGAGAGTGAAGCGCCCGAGACGGCGCCCCGCGAGACGACCCGCGAGCCAAATGCCTCGGCGGTGAGCGCGCTGGATCAGCTGGATCTGAGCGCCTTCTTGCCGCAGGAGCTGGACTTGCCGGTGGAGGATGCGCCGGAGGCGACGCGCTCGCGCCAGCCCTCGGCCGGCGCCGCCGGCGTCGAAACCGCCGACGCCCTCTCCGGCATCGGCGACCTCAGCGCGCTCGATGGGCTCAATACCGCCCAGCCCACCGGCAGCCGCGGACGCGCCGGCGCCGGTAGGACCGCGGACATCGCGCTGGCCTCGGGCGCTGGAGGAGAAGGGGGGACCCGCCTCGGCGAACAGGTCGGCGGGGACACCCGCGTGGTGGGGGGGCAGCAGGCCCGGCAGGTGACCGGTTTACAGCAGGGGCCGGCGGTCGAGCGGATCTCATTGGATGCACTCGGCGACGCATATTCGAACCTCGAGGTCCGCGAACTCATCGATTGGATGAAAAAAAATCCGGCCGAATTGCCGATTGGCATTCGTCAACTCGTGCGTCACCGCCCCTCGTTCCTGTCTTCCGTCGCTTCGTTTTCCATCGATGGGAAGGCCTACGAGCTCTACCTGATGTGCAAGGAAAGCCTCTATGAGGTACACATCGTGCTGGTGGAGCAGGAGGAGGCCACCTACCTCGTCGACCGTAGCTTCCAGAAACTCAGCACCTATCTCCGGGAGGGCGGGGTGCGCCGCGACGGGCGCGATATTGTCGCCGTCAACTCCCGGCGCGATGCCGCCTCGAGCGAACACTCGCGTGAATTTTATGGTCTCTTTCTCTCCTGGTGGGAGCAGGCGCGCACGGAATAGCGGCTTCGCCGTGTTTCGAGCGTCTTACTTTTGGTATGCCATCTGACCCCGTACGTATGATAACCCTTTCTCGTATCGTCCTCGTCGCCAGCCTGCTGCTGGCCGGCTGTTCGGGCTCCCGGAACGCGACGCGGCCCACCGGCCCGCCGCCCACGGCGGAGGTGCTCGTCATTCCCGCCGGCGTCGACAGCACCGTCGCTGCCTACGCCGACTCGCTCAGCAAGGCTTCGTTTGTCTCGATCCCGGATCAGGAGCAGGCGAGTGGCGCCCGCGAGGAGGCGGTGACGTGGACGGCCTTCAGCGATACCCTCTGGGAATACCTCGAGCTTGCCGGCGACAGCGCCGGCCGGGTGGATGCTCCCGCCGCCGACGCCGCGTTGCGCGCCGCCAACCAGGCGGCAGGCCCGCTGAACGAGTTGATCCAGCTATCCCGTGCCGGCGACCTCGATACCGAGCAGGGGCTCCGCCGGCAGGGCGTGTTGTTGGATCAGGCGCAACAGGCCCTCGAGGCGTCGATCCGGCTCAACCCGTTCGACGAACAAACCCAGAGCGTCCTGGCCCGGGTGTATACGGCCCAGGCGCAACGCCTCGGTCGCGAGGATGCGTATGATGCCTCCATACAGGTCCTGGAAAAGCTGACGCGTCTGCGCCCCGATCAGCACAGCCTGTTCCTTGCCCTCGCCAACAACTACTACCAGACGCGCCAGTGGGGGCCGGCGCTCCAGCACTACGAACGCGCCGAGTATGTCTACCTTGCCACGTACGACCTCGTGCCGGATCCGGCCGAGGCGGCGCTGGACTCCATGTTGCTCTTCCAGTACGTCACCCGCCAGGCCGACGTCCACGTCTGGCGTTACGACGCGCCGGCGGCGCTCGCCGCGTACGAACGCGCCCTCGCGCTCGCCAGCATCCCCGAGGACGTCGATTTCGTCCGTGGCGAAATGCAGTGGATCGGGTGGGATAATGGCAACATCGCCGCCAGCTTTGCGCGTGATTCGCTCGTCATGATCGAGCAGGAGGGCCAGCTTGTCGAGGCCGAGCGCGGGTTCAGCCGGCTCCTGGGAGAACTTGCGACCCAGCCGGCGCGCGACGAAACCGAGTGGCGGCTGGCGGCCGTCCAGTATAAAAACGGGAATGGGGACGAGGCGGCCAACCGGCTCTTGGGCCTCGTGCAGCGGACCCGCGTCGATGCCGCCGGCGTGCCGGTGGATACGCTTTCTACCCGGTATTTCGACACCTTCGGGACGATCTGCTTCAACCAGGCCATGATTTATCTGGGAGAAAAACGGGATAACCGGACGGCCCTCAAGTACCTCGAGCAGGCGGCGTCGATCCCCTGGCAGGACCGGCCGCGCGCGTACCTCGAGAGTGCGAAGCTGCTACGGAGCAACGTCGCCGAGGCCAAACGCCGGGCCGAGAGGGCGCTGGAGGAGGTCGAACGGCTCTCCGGCGAGGACCAGAAAGCCCTCTACGGCCTGCTGGCCACCTTCCATCGCACCGAAGGGAATTTCGCCGAGGCCCGGAAGTACCTCGAACTCTACCGCGCGATGTGATCAGGCGCGGTCAGGCCGCGCACGCACCCTTTTTGTCGACGAATCGAGCCACCGACATGACGACGTCCATCCAACCCTTTGCCATTACCGCGATTCTGGCGGGCGCCATGCTGGCGGCTGCGACGCCGGCGTTGGGCCAGGCGCGGCTCGATTTTAGCCAGGTCACGCGGCCCGTCGTTGAAGTCCAGGATCCCCAACTCGTCGCCTTCCTCCTCGATGCGCTCATCATCCTTACCGAAGGCGAGACGACTTCCCTTGAAGTGATCGACATCACTCGGAACGGCTTCGGCCCGGACGACGTGGTCGTCGTCCACCCCTCCATGGAAACACACAAGCTGCCGCCCGTCCTCCCGTTAGATGTGCAGGACCTCATGAACGGATGGGAGCTCGAGGCCAACACCCAGTACGACGGCGCCAACGACCGCGCATCCGTCTATGACCCGGAGCGAGACCCCGAACTTCGCACAAGCCGGCAGAAGGCCGAACGCGCCGTGTTGTACGACCTCCTCCGCTCGCTCGAACGCAACTACCGCGACGCGCCCCTGAGCATCCTGTTCGAGCGCAACGAGGAGGCGTTTACGTTTCAGATGTGGGACTACAACGAGGACGCCCTCGCTTACACTCCGCCGCCTCCGGCCCAGCCGGACACCGTCAACGCCTACGATATGCTGTTCGTCCTCCGCCAGGATTCCCTCATCATCGCGGACACCGTACTCTACGACCTATTTTATCTCCAGAAAACCGTCGAAGAGATCATCTGGATGCCCGATATCCCCGAAAACCGCACCGGCCCGACAGCTGCACGGTTTGTCGATTCGCCGTTTCGCCGGCAGTGAGGGGGATCCGTGTCACGTTGCGCGTTTTTGCGTTGAACGTTTTGTGTGTTGGTACGCGCTATCTGGCTGTAGAGCGTGATTCCAGGATGCAACACATAACGCGCAACGGATCAACGCGTAACGTTGGTTACTTCGGCAGCCCGAACATATCCTCGATCGCGTTCCGGACCATCGGGTCGTAGCTGACGCGGTGGATCAGGATGATGCTACCCTGGTGGTACACCTCGTAGAGCGCGAGCGTCTCCGCAACGTTGGACTCCTTTTTGGCCTGCTCTTCGTCCCGGAAGAAATACACATCGACGATGTCCCGCTCGTTTAGCAGCAGCCGCTCGCCAAAAGTGGACGTGATGGTCGTCTCAGAAACCGGACCCTCTTCACGCGCCGTGATGCCCTGCATCGAGAGCTGCTGCATGAAGTCCGACAGATGAAGGCGAGATGGGTTCTGCCCCGTTTGTTTGAAGCTGGCGCAACCGTTCATGATCAGTAGCGCGATGAACGAGGCGGCAAGCGTAACCAATGAGCGATGTCGCATGGAGCAGAGGAGATGAGTGGATGAACTCGTTGCGCCGGCCCTACCGATAAACTGGACCCAACGGTAGGATACGATTTTCTCCGATGAACTCATATCTTACCAGACAAACCACGGCCGGCGGGGTTGCCGAACGCCATTTAAGTAATGTCGCTGAATAGCCGATCCCCTATGCATCCAGGCCGCGCTCGGCGATTTGGCGCCTGAAGTTCGATCGGCGGCCTGTCAGCAGGAAATCTCGGGGCAGAAGTTTTTCCTCTTTCTGGAGATATTTTGCCCCGCGATGATACTGTATGATGAGAAAATGATGAGCGTTTAAAGTTTCTCGTTAGCCATCCGAATCCACCATGGTCCACGCTAAAAAGCTCTTTCTACTCGGCGGTCCGCCGGTCGCCGGGAAATCCTATCTCATGGACAAAATCCACGCGGGGGGACTCCCCGGCATCGTCAAGGCGCTAAATCTCGGCGACCCGGAGCAGCTTGTGTATGCCCGCGCCGCCACCTTGAAAGATATCGCCGAGCCGGTGGTCGAGCGGCTCGTCCTGCATTATGACTTCCTGGGGCCGTTCGTAAACGGCAAGCAAGAATACTTTGCGCAGGATGCGCTGGGTCTCATCGCGGACTCGGACGAGGTGGTGTTTGTCACCCTGTGGGTGCCGCAGCCCGTGCTTTCGAAGCGAATCCACGAACGACGCGTGCGCGAGACCATCGCCTTCATGCCGAAGCTGGCGCTCGGTAAGGAGGGATTCTCGCAACAGATCCACAAGCTGAAACGGTTCAAGATGATCCAGGATCTGTACGATAGTCCGGAGCGTCTCGGTCTGCAGTACGCCAAATGGTTGACCTTCTGCGCCCAGTACCCGGGCCGGCCGCATCATGTACTCGTCAACATGAAAAATGAAGAGACGTTGTTGCCGATCGAAACGTGGAATGAGATCCAGAAAGATTACAAACACGTCATCCGGTCACACCGCCCCATGGCGACCAGCCTTGTGATGTGATTTCATGTTCACGTCTCGGTCTCGTGGCGTATCATGAGGGCATGGTTTGGCCTTCTTCCTCGTTATAAAGACACCCATGAACGTGTCCCACGCTGCTGCCTGGCTTCTCTTCCTCTGCCTCGCGCCGGGATCGGGGGCTGCCCAGCCGACGGCCTCGACCGATGTGGTGGCCCGTAGCCTGGCGCTACACGATCCAGGCGGCGTATGGTACCAGCGTGCCCATCGGCTCCAGCTCCGAGAAACCCGGCCGGAGGCCGAAGACCGATTGACGGAGGTCGTCCTCGACTATCCTGCCGGTCTGTTTGTCATGACCACCGTACGCGAGGGCCGGCGGATAGAAATGCGCCTGCAGGACGAAGGGGGATGTGTTGCCACGCTGGACGGCTCGACGGAAATCGCGGAAGTCGACCGGAAGAAGTACCGGTTGGATTGCGAGGGTGTCGCCTGGTGGCGCGGGTATCAGGAATACTTGTACGGGCTACCGATGAAAATTCGAGACGCCGGCGCCACGCTCGAAGCCGAGGCCAAAACCGCCACCTTCAATGGCCGCGAGGCCCTCTCCGTCCGCGTCACCTACGACCCGACCGTCGGCGGGGACGTCTGGTATTTCTATTTCGACCCCACCACGTTCGCGCTCGTCGGCGCCCGATTCTACCACGACGAGGCCAAAAACGACGGGGAGTACCTGTATTTTGAGGAGCAAATCTCGGCCGGCGGCATCACGCTGCCGCGAGTCCGCGCGTGGTACTACAACAGCGACGATCGGTATCTGGCCAAAGATATCATCGAATCGTACGAGCAGGTGCCATCAGGCCAGAATTGACCCCGGCACGCCCGTAGAGACGCTCCTGTGAAGCGTCTCCTTCCCGAAAACCGATCGCCAGTTTGTGTCGTGGCCCTACGGGAGCAATGGGGCGAGATCAGCCTTCATCTTCTCGAACTCCGGCCGTAGCGAATCGGGCAGGGGTTCGGCCGTGTCGGGCAACTCTTCGCGGAGCGGATCGACCTGGGTGCCGTTGCGCCAGAACCGGTAACACAGGTGCGGCCCCGTGGCGAGCCCCGTGCTGCCGACGAACCCGATCACGTCGCCCTGCTTGACGAAGGCGCCGGCCTTCACACCGTCCGCGATGCCGGAGAGATGCAGGTAGCCGGTGGTGTAGGTGCTGTTGTGTTTGATCTTGACGTAGCGGCCGTTGTTTTTTGTGTACGCCGCTTCTTCGACGACCCCATCGGCCGTGGCGCGTACGGGCGTGCCGACCGGCGCGGCGTAGTCGGTGCCGAGGTGCGCCCGGTACAGCTTCAGCACCGGATGGAACCGGTTGCCGGAATAGCGGGAGCTGATGCGGGAGTAGGAGAGCGGTGCGCGGAGAAACGGCCGGCGCAGGCCGTTGCCGTCTGCATCGTAATAATCCACCCGGCCCTCGTGTTCGAAGCGGTAAGCGGTATACGTCCGGCCCTGGTGCACGAAGCGCGCGGCCAGCACCTTATCCACACCGATCGACTCACCCTCGATATACTGCTCTTCGTACACCGCGGCGAAGGAGTCGCCCCGCATGATCCGGTAGAAGTCCACCTGCCAGGCAAACACATCGGACAACGCGACGGCGAGTTGTGGGTCCTTGTCCTGGTTCTGTAGCGTCACATACAGCGACCCGTCGATCGCTCCGCCGGCCTGTTGGCGGCGAACGCTCACCTCGCGGTGGCCCTCGAGGATGCGGAGACTGTCGGAAAGGTCGAGGACGACAAAGTCGATCGCGTTCTTCGCGTATACGAAATAGCGAGGCGCTTTGGGGGCGTCGGGCGCAAAGTAGAACCGATAGGCATTGCCGGCGCGCATGCGCCGGTCGTCGAGCATGGGCCGGGAGGTTTCGGCGATCGTGTGGATGCGATTAGAAGCGACGCCGTGCCGGGTGAGGAGGTCGGAGAACGTCTCGTTGCGCTGGACCCTGCCATCCGTTATCGCAAAAGCCCCTTCGCGCATGCCGAACGCGTCGAACATGAGCGGCAGGCCGGCGGAGGTGAACGGTATGGGCGGCGCGCCCGTGGTCCCGATCGAGGCGGTCGATCGCGGATAAAACAGGAAGAGGCAGACAAATAACAGGTAGGTGCCCAGGAGGGCGAGCACAGAACGTCGTCGGTGGGGCATGCGAAAGTGCCTGATAGCGCCTGTAGGGGGATTACACGGCGTTGGAGGGAGTTTCGTTGACGGGGCGGGTGTCGAAACTACGAACGGCCGGCGAGAAAAGCACCTCCCGGGCTTTACTTCATCCAGGGATCCAGGGCGTTTCGCCCGAGCCATCCCGATGGTTGGCCCAGCGGGCGAGAACGAAAAGGAAGTCCGACAACCGGTTCAGGTAGATGGCCGATTGCTGGTTGACCGCCTCCTGCTCGGCGAGCGCCACGACCAGTCGCTCGGCCCGGCGGCAGACGGTGCGGGCGACATGCAGCGCCGCTCCGGCTGGCCGGCCACCCGGCAGGATAAAGTGCTTGAGCACCGGCACCTCGGCCTCGTACCGGTCGATCTCGGCTTCGATGCGAGTAACCTGATCGGGCGTCGTGCGGGGCACGGATGCCCTGGCTTCGAGCGGCGTCGCGAGGTCGGCCCCGAGCGTGAACAGGTCTTTCTGGATACTCGTCAGCACCTCGACGAGTCCATCCGCCTGTGGATGCCCCGCGGCATGGGCGATCGCCAGGCCGAGGAAGGAATTCGTTTCGTCGACCGACCCGTAGGCTTCGATGCGGAGGTGGTGTTTGGAGACGCGGCCGCCGCCGAAGAGGCCCGTTGTGCCGTCGTCGCCCGTTCGGGTGTAGATTTTCACAGAGGTAGGGTTTGATGAAACAGGATGGTAGGGCGCTGCGCGGCATCGAGGGCGACGTCCGCCTGCATGCGGAAGACATCGGCGAGGAGGGTCGGCGTGAGCACCTCCGCCGGCGACCCCTCCGCGGCCAGGCGCCCATCCTGGAGGACAAGCACGGCGTCGGCGAAGCGGGCGGCGAGGGCGAGGTCGTGCACGACGGCCAGGACGGTTTTGCCGGCCTGAACGAGTGCTTCGAGCCGGCGCATGAGGTCGTACTGATGGTACAGATCGAGGTGTAGTGTCGGCTCATCGAGCAGCAGCACCTCGGTGTCCTGCGCCAGGGCCTGGGCGAGGAAGAGACGCTGCTGTTCGCCGCCGCTGAGGCGGGTAGCCGGCGCGTCGGCGTAACGCGTCAGGTCCAGCGCATCGAGCAGGGCATCCACCTGACCTTTCTCGGCCGGCGACGAACCACCCAGCCAGGGCCGGTGTGGGGTCCGGCCGAGGGCGACGAACTCGCGCGCCGTGAAGTCGAACGAAACGGCCGCCGACTGACGGACGAAGGCCAGCGTGCGGGCCAGTTCGCGGGCTGGCCACGCGGCCACCTCGCGGCCCGCGAGGGTGAGGGATCCGCTATACGGTAACAACCCACCGATCGCCCGAAGCAGCGTCGTCTTGCCGCTGCCGTTGGGGCCGATGAGTGCCGTGAACTTCCCGGGCGCTACCTCGAACCCCGGGCCGGCGAGGACCGTCCGCTGGCCGAGGTGGACGTAGAGCGCCTCGGCGGCGATGCGCGGTGCGTTCATCGGAGGAGATCGGCGAAGGAGGCGTCGAGCCGGCGGTAGAGGGTGTCGAATGCACGGTACCGGTCCGTATACACGGCGTGTCGCTCTGCATCGGGTTGGCACACGCGGTCGACCGCGAAAAGGGCGTCTAACGCCTCCCGCGGGATGGGTTCCCCCACAGCTTCCCAGCCGAGGATGCAGGCGCCCAGCGCGGAGGCATCGCCTGTCGCGAGCAAGTGGACCGGTTGGCCGAATACGTCGGCCAGGATTTGCGTCCACAATGGAGAATGGACGAACCCCCCGGTGGCATGGAGTGCCGTCACGGGCGGCGCGTTCGCGGCGAGGCGCTCGGCGATGGCATACAGGGTAAAGATAACCCCCTCGAGCGCGGCCCGGAGGAAGTGGGCGAGGGTGTGCTGGATGCTGATCCCGAAGTATACGCCGCGCGCACGAGCATTCCAGTAGGGGGCCCGCTCGCCCAGGAGGTAGGGGAGACACAACAGGCCGTCGGCGCCGGCCGGCAGGGTGCCGGCTTCACGGAGCAGCGTGTCCATGTCCAGGGGAGATCCACCCGGAAAGCGCTCGGCGAACCACTGGTAGACGATGCCGCCGTTGTTGATCGGGCCGCCCTGGATGTAGGTCGTTTCGTCGAGGATATAACTGAACAGCCCGCTGGCCGTGTCGAAGTCCGCCCGCTGTGTGGCGATACGCACCGCGCCGCTGGTGCCAATCGTCACGGCCAATCGGCCCGGCTCCAGCGCATCGACGCCCAGGTTGGCAAGGCAGCCATCGCTGGCGCCGACGATGACGGGGGTGTCGATGGGAAGCCCGATGGCGGCCGCGGCGGCGGGAAGGAGCGCGGGGATGCGGTGCCGGGTCGGGACCGGCGGCGCGAGCCGGCCCGCGTCGATGCCGGCCAGGGCGAGTGCGCCGGCATGCCACTGGCGCGTTCGGATATCGAACAGTCCCGTCGCCGAGGCGAGGGAGGCGTCGGCGGCCAACTCGCCGGTGAGCGCGTGGAGGACAAATTCCTTGATCGAGACGAAA
Organism: Rhodothermales bacterium; assembly: GCA_034439735.1. Lineage (NCBI taxonomy): Bacteria > Pseudomonadati > Rhodothermota > Rhodothermia > Rhodothermales > Rhodothermales bacterium. Next base: position 94,178 of record JAWXAX010000302.1, read on the forward strand.
CGGTGGGCGCGGCGGTGGAGGTCCGGGTGATCTTCCCTTAGCCAGATCAATTTGCACAGGGGCGTCATAGGATGGATCGGCGTCCCCGTTGCGGCGTACACGCTGTCGCCGGCGGGTGTGCCCCGTAGGGCGTCGGCCTGGCGTCGGCTGCGTGTATCGGCCCACGTGATACACGGCGTCAGAGGGCTTCCGTCGGCATCGAGCGCGATCAGGCTGTGCATGGCGCTGCTGAATGACAGGCCCCGGATAGGCGCCTCGGTTAGCGAGGCCACCAGTTCGCGCAGCACCTCGAACGCGGCATCGCGAATGGCGATGGGGTCCTGCTCCGCCGTGGCGTCGTCCGGCGTGAGGAGCGGGTAACCGACCTCCCGCCGGCCCCGAACGCGGCCGGCCCGGTCGATGGCGACGGCCTTGGTGCTCGTCGTCCCGATATCGACGCCAATACAGACCTCATCGCTCGTCAACCCTACCTTCGTTTCCATACCCATGGTACCCGTCCTGTCCCGCGACTATCGTATGAAACTCATCCGTATCCTGCGCGCAGGTGTCCCGCGTAGTGGTGCCTTCTGTTTGTGTCTGGCGTTGGCGCTGGCCGGCTGCGACACCCAGGAGGCCCAGGAGGAATTCGTGGATGACGCCAATCAGCTCCCGGCCGGGGCCACCGTCATCCTCGACGACAGCTTTGGCGGCGCCATCTGCCGCGAAGACGCCGACGACTGGCGGATCGCGCCGGTCTACAACGGCGTCGTGTTTGTCGATCGCCCGCCGGCGCCCAACCCGGTCTCCAGCGCCCTGGTAACCGTCACCCTGCGCGTGTTGCAGTTCGATCGCGTGCGTGGCGGACTCGTCCTCCGCGCGTTCGGCGCGGCCAATACGCTGCTTGTGCTCGATACGATCCTCGATGCCGGCGCGCCAGGCGAGTATATCTTCCAGTTCAGCCCCTCGCTGTTGAGCGAAAACGGTATACATCGGCTGTACATTTTCGATTCATTCAGCGAAATCGTCTCCTACGGCGATCTCTTCGTCGTCGCCCAGCCGGCGCCCACCTGCTCCGTCGCGATCACGCTGATCGGGGGATAATAGGTTTCACCCCTTAGCCGCGCGCTCCAGCCGGTCCATCAGGGCCCGTCCGATGCCCTCGGGCTCGACGCGCTGGCAGTAGATCGTCTCGATGTCGGCCCGATCCGAGCGACGGAAAAACTGGAATAGGAGGCGGGCGTAGGCCGTGGTATCAGCCGGCGTTTCGTGCAGGCCCAGCGCCTGGGGGCGGGCATGGGTCGTGAGGCCGATAAAGGCATTGCCCTCGTTTACCGGGACCTCTGCTGGCGTGTCGATCAATACAACGCGGGCCTGCGGGGCGTAGTGGCGATGGCGGAGACCCGGGCTGCGCACCTCGGTGAGGCGGCTCAGATCTGCGTACCGGATGCCGGGCGCCACCGCCTGCAGGTCGGCCAGCGTAACGCCCCCGGGGCGGAGGATCAGCGGCTCATCGGTGGTGCAATCGACCACCGTCGACTCGAGGCCCACGTCGGAGGGGTCCCCCTGGAGGATGCAGGCGATCCGGCCCATCATGTCCGCATAGACATCTTCCCAGGTCGTCGGGCTCGGCCGGCCGGAGCGATTGGCTGACGGGGCCGCGACGGGCGTGCCGCACGCTTCGAGGAACGCGCGGGCGACGGGGTGGCGCGGCATGCGGATGGCGATGGTCGACAATCCGGCGCTCACGCCCGCCGGCACGTCGGCGCGGCGGGGCAGGACGAGCGTGAGCGGCCCCGGGAATAACGCCTCTATCAGCGCATGGGCCACGGAGGGGACGGTCTCGGCGAGTTGCTCGATCTGCTCGATGGAGGCGATGTGGACGATCAACGGGTTGTCCGCCGGCCGGCTCTTGGCGCTGAAAATGGCCTCGATGGCCGCCGGCTGGAAGGCGTCGGCGCCGAGGCCGTAGACGGTCTCGGTCGGAAAAGCCGCCAGCTGGCCGCGCCGGATGAACGCGGCGGCCTCCTCGGGCGACTCGGTGACGACGGTGGAAAGCGGTAGCTGGAAGGTCATGCCCCGCATCACGCCCCATCGCTCGATTTGATTCGCGCCGCGTACCCGACCCGCCGGCTCCACTCCCGCAAGTCGTCCAGCACGATGTAGATCGTGGGCAGGATGATGAGGGTCACGACGGTCGAAAAGGTCAGCCCGCCCACGATGGCTCGGGCCATCGGGAAGTACGGCGGACCGTCGCCGCCGATCTGGGTCGATCCAAAACAAAGCGGGATGAGGCCGAGCACGGTCGTCGCGGCCGTCATGACAATCGGGCGAAAACGGTCGTGGCCGGCCTGGAGGATCGCCTCCCGTCGGGCCAGTCCGGTGCCGCGGAGGTAGTTGACGTGGTCGATCAATACAATCCCGTTGTTCACCACCACGCCAATCAGGATCAGCACCCCGATCCACGCCATAATCTGGAGGGTGGTGTTGGTCAGAAAAAAGAACCAGAAGACGCCCACGATGGCGAAGACGATGGACGACCAGATCGCGGCCGGATGGATGAGCGACTCGAACAGGGCCGCCATCACCAGGTAGATGAGCATCAGCGCGAGGACGATGTTGATCAGCATCAGCTGCTCGCTGGTCGCCTCGTCGCTCCGTCGCTGGGTGTAGCCCCATTCGTAGCCGGCCGGCAGCTCGTAGTTCGCCAGCACGGCCTCCAGACGCTCCCGGCCCTCGTCCTTGGTGAGGCCGACGAGGTTGACTTGCACACCCAGCATCGTGATCCGGTTTTCGCGTTGGATCGACTGCGGGCCGCGGCGGGCGTCGAGCCGGGCGATGGAGGCCAGGCGGACGGAGGCGTTATCCGGCCCCTGAACAGTCAGGTTTTCGAGATCCTCCAGGCTTTCCTGGTCGGTCCGCTGGAACGCCAGCCGCATGTCCACCTCGCCGTCCGGAGTCCGGAATCGCCGCAGGTTGTACCCGCGCATCGCCGTGGAGACGGTGCTCGCGATCTGCTGCGTCGAAAAACCGTACTGCCGCGCCCGTTCCCGGTCCACTACCACCTGAATCTCCTCATCCCCCCGCGCCGCTTCGGAACGGACATCCACGAACCCATCCACCCGGCTCAGGACGCGCGCGACTTCGTTCGTGATTTCGACGAGCCGCTCGCTGGATTCACCCGAGATCATGATGCGGAGCCCTTCTTCGTCGTTGCCGCCCTGCCAGCTGAAGGAGGGATTGGCGATGGCGAGCTTCGGGAGGCCGGCGCGAATCGAGTCCTGTATGGCCTCAAGCGAGCGTACGGACGAGTCCGCCGATACCAGTAGGAGCGAAGACTCGGCGTAACCAGGCTCGAAAAAGGTGTAGACCGATTCGATCTCAAACGCTTCTTTATTGGCGAACAGGAACGCTTCGACCTGTTCGACAGCCTCTTCCACCCGTTCCAGCGTGTACGAGCCGTTGATGTGGTAGTGCAGGTCGATGCGTCGCTCCGTGCCATCGTTGTCGGGGAAAAAATCCATCGTGACGAACCGCGCCGGGATGACGACGCTCACCAGGGTAGCCAGGGTGATGCCCACCGCGGTCCAACGCCGATCCACCAGCCACTCCAGCACCCGGTCGTACACGCGAACGACGGCATCGATCGCGGTTTTTTTCTCGACCAAATCGGGCGACGGCTTGAGGCGGGCCATGAGCAAAGGCACGACCGTCAGCGACATGAGCAGCGAGACGCCGAGTGCGATACAGATGGAGATCGCGACGTGTTTCATGAACAGCGTCACCTCGTCGGCCGGGCTGACGATGAAGGGGAGGAAGACGATGGCGGTGGTGAGCGTGCCGGCTGTCACGGCCAGGGCCACTTCCTTCACTCCCCGCCGTGTCGCCTCAAATGGCGCATCCGGGTCCATCACCTGATGTCGATGCACACTCTCGGTCACCACCACGGCATTATCCACCAGCATCCCCACGGCTAACATCAGTCCCATCATCGACAACACGTTGAGCGACAAGTCAAGGAAATAGAGGGCGCCGAGGGTGATGATGATCGATATCGGGACGGCCAGGGTGACGATGAGCGTCGTGCTCATCCGACGGAGAAAGATGTACAGCACGATGAGAGAAAGCACGGCGCCGATGACGCCGCTCTGGAGCAAATCCGTGAGCGAGGAGATGATCCCGTCGGCGGCGTTTTCCATGTAGTAGATGTTGACGCCGAGCAGTTCGGGATCCGCCTTGATCGACTCGATCTCCGCCTCTACCAGCCGGCTCACCGCGACGGTGTTGGCGCCGGACTCCTTCTGGATGTTCATACCGATGGCGTAGGTCCCGTTAAGGTGCCGGCCTTCCGTCCGCTCCGGCTGCTCGAAGGAGACTTCCGCGATGTCGCTGAGCCTCAAGCCATCCGGGTTGAGCACGAGATCGCGGATCTCCTCCAGCGTGTGCAGTTCGCCCAGCGGCCGCAGGGTGAATCGGCGGTTGCTGTCGGTGATGCGGCCGGCGGTCAGCGAAAAATCGCTCTTACTGAGCTGGTCGGCGAGGTCGACGAGGTTGATCCGGTGCGCCGCCACCCGGTCCGCCCGCAGCTCGATTCGCACCTCGCGGGGATACACGCCATACAACTCCACCTGCGAGACGCCCTCCACGCGCTCTAGACGCTGCTTCACCTTGCGGTTGAGCAGTTCGTAGGCGCCCGAGAGATCCTGCTCCGAAGAGATGCGCATCATCAGGATCGGCATGTCCGACGTCGAGAACTGGAACGTGTAATACCGCTCTACATCCGACGGCCACTGCCGCTGGATGCCATCCAGCTTCTCGCGCACCTCCAGCCCCTTGAGCGTAGTCTCTTCACCCCAATCGAACTGGAGGAATATATCCGCCCCGCCCTCGTGCGAGGTGGTGCTGAGCGCTTTCAGCCCGCTGATCGTGGCCAGTACTTCTTCCGCGGGCCGGGTGATCTGTTTTTCAACTTCCTCCGGCGTGGACCCCCGGTAGGGTACCTGGACGAAGATGCCCGGGAAGTCCACCGACGGAAAATACTCCAGCGCCAGCAGCCGTGCGGCGATGAGGCCGACGACGACGAGCGACAGGTACGACATGACGACCGTCACCGGGCGCCGCAACGAAAGATCGGTGAGGCTCATGTGGGTTCGGTGGTCGGCGTGGCGTCGGGCTTGCGGTCGACGAGGGTGTACATGACGGGGATGACGACGAGGGTCAGCAGGGTGGAGACCGACAGGCCTCCGATGACGGTGATGGCCATCGGGGCGCGGATCTCGGCGCCATCGCCGATGCCCAGGGCGAGCGGCGCGAGGCCGAGTACGGTGGTAAGCGTCGTCATCAGGATCGGCCGCAGCCGCAGCCGGCCGGCTTCGAGCACGGCTTCCGCGCGCGGCATCCCATCTTGCCGAAGCTGATTGATGACATCCACCAGAATGATGGCGTTGTTGACGACGATGCCGGCGAGTAAGATCATCCCGATAAAGACGACGACACTGATGGTGGAGCCTGTCACCCAGAGCGCCAGCACGGCGCCGATCAGGGCCAGCGGGATGCTAAAAAAGATGATCAACGGGTGCAGCAACGACTCGAACTGCGACGCCATGATCAGGTACACCAGGAAAACGGCCAGCACGAGGGCAAAAAGGAGCGAGCGGAAGCTGCGTGTCATCTCCTCGCTCTGGCCGCTGAGCCGCACCGACAGTCCTGCCGGCATCGCCACACGGCCGATCACCGCGTCTATCTCCTCCGCTGCCGCGCCCAGATCCCCATAGGCCAGGTTCGCCGAAACGATGGCCACCCGTTCCTGCCCGACCCGCCGGATCTCTCCGGGGCCGACATTCACCACCACCTCGGCGACGGCCGACAGCGGGATGGGGCGGTCGCTTTCCGGGTTGATGATCAGCTCGCGGATCCGGTCGATGTCCTGCCGATCCCGCTCCTGTACCCGTACGAGCACGTCGATCTTGCGGTCGCGCCACGAATACCGCGTCGCCACATCGCCCCGGACGCTGCTTACGACGCGGCGCGCCAATTCGTGCACAGGCAGGCCGAGCGCCGCGGCGCGGTCGCGGTCGAAGAAGATCTGGACCTCGGGGTTGCCGGTCTCCATGGTGGATTTGACGTCGGCGAACCGATCCGTGTCGGCCAGGCCGGCGGCGATAGCCTGGGAGACCTCCTTTAGCCGCGTCAGGTCGTAGCCCGAGACCTCGATTTCTATCGGGGTGTCGAACGTAAAGAGGGTTGGGTAGCTGAATTCGTACTGTACCCCGGGCTCGCCGCGCAGCGAAGTGCGGAGGGCGTCCATGGCCGTGGCTTCGCCGTCGGAGCCGGCGGCGGGGTCCAGGGCAATATGCACCTCGCCCCAGTTCTCTCCGCCCTGATCCGGGTTGGCGTCCATCCGGTTGCCCGTGCCGGCGACGGCGAAGGACGATTGGATGGCCGGCACGTCCAGCGCGGCTCGTTGCATCCGGGTCAGGACCTGATCAGTCTGCTCCAGCGGCGTTCCGGGCGCGAGGCGGAAGGACACGTTGAATTCTCCCTGGGTGAGCTGCGGGATCAGTTCGATCCCCAGCCGGGGCACCAGGGCCAACGATCCCCCGAATGCCAGAAGCGCGAGACCCAGCACGACGGCGCGGTGACCGAGCGACCACCGGAGCAGGGGGAGGTACCGCGCGGCGAGGAAACCGTACCCCGCGTTGAAGCCGGCCACGAGCGGAGAAAAGGCGATTCGCGCGCCCCGCGAGACCAGTCTGAAGAAGCCGTACACATAGCGAGCGACGGCGTCTGGAAACCGCTGGAACACCGCCAGCCGCGCCGTCCGCATCGCCCGGCCGAAACGCGTCTTCGGCTCTTTAAGGACAGGTACCGGCGGCGGCTCCGCTACGCCCGTTTTTCGGAGCGACGCCATCATTGGAATCAGGGTAATCGCCACGAGCAACGACGCCAGCAGCGAAAACGTTACCGTAAGCGCCTGGTCGCGGAAGAGCTGGCCGGCGATGCCCTGCACAAAAACGAGCGGGAAAAAGACGGCGATGGTCGTCAACGTCGAGGCGACTACGGCCTGCGTCACCTCCGTTGCCCCGGTTCGCGCGGCCTCAACGGGGGAAGCGCCGAGTTCGCGATGGCGCGCGATGTTTTCGAGCACGACGATCGAGTTGTCCACCAGCATGCCGATACCCAGCGCGAGGCCGCCGAGGGACATGATATTCAGCGACAGATCGAAGCCGTACATCATGTTGAAGGTGGCGATGATTGACACCGGGATCGAGACAGAGATGATGACCGTCGTCCGGAAATCCCGCAGAAACAGATACAGGATGAAGATGGCCAGCAGGCCCCCGAAGAGGCCGGCGTTCACCACCTCGTTGACGGCGCTTTCGATGAAGGTCGATTGATCGTATACCTTCTCGACCGCCATGCTCGACGGCAGACTGCTCTGGATCGCCTCCAGCCGGCGTTCGATGTTGCGGGCGACGTCCACCGTGTTGGCGTCGCCTTCTTTGTAGATGGCGACTTCGACGGCCTCCCGACCGTTGATCCGGGTGATGGCCTCGCGCTCTTTATAGCCGAGGTTCACCGTGGCGATGTCGTGGAGGTATACCGGCGCATTCCCGTCCGGCACGATGATCACGTCGCCGATTTCCTCGACGGTGCCGAACTCGTTGACCGTCCGCACCAGGTATTCCTGTACGCCTTCTTCGAGCCGGCCGCCCGAGAGGTTGACGTTCTCCGCGCTCAGCACCTGGACGACCTGCCCGGTGGTGAGGTTGAGCTGGGAGAGCTTTTTCTGGTCGAGAAGCACCTGGACCTCGTCTTCCAGCCCGCCGCTGATTTTCACGGCCGCGACGCCGGCGGTCGATTCCAGGTCCTTTTTGAGCTGCTCGTCGGCGAATCGGCGAAGCTGTTTGAGTTCGCTGTCGTTGAACGTAGGCTCCTCGGTCGCTCTATCGTCCCCGGCCAGGGCGACTGGCGTGGCGCCGGCGTCCGCCATGAGTGGGGCATCCGGCTTACGGAACAGCCCGAAACGCATGATGGGATCCAGGCTCGGGTCGAACCGGAGCAGCACCGGTCGCTCCGCTTCGAGCGGGAGCTGGAGCGCGTCCAGTTTCTCTCGGACTTCCATCCGCGCCACGTCGATGTCCGCCCCCCAGGCGAATTCGAGGACGACATCCGACTGCCCCGTGCGCGAGATCGACTCGATCTTGACGAGGTTCTTCACGACTCCGAGGGCCTCCTCGACTGGCTTTGAGATCAGATTTTCAACCTCCGCCGGCGCCGCGCCGTCGTAGGCGGTGCGGACGGTGAGTGTCGGAAACGTGAGGTCGGGCAGCAGGTTCAGCGACAGCCGGCTCAGGGAAACCCCCCCGAACAATAACACCGCCAGCGTGAACATGGCGATCGTGACCCGCCGGCGGATGGATAGGTCGATCAGGGACATGAGAGGTTGAGGGTTGGCAGGTTACAGGTTGCAGGTTTGCAGGTTTGCAGGTTTGCAGGTTTGCAGGTTGCAGGTTTGCAGGTTGGCAGGTTACAGGTTGGTTTTATCGTCAGGGCAAGGGCAGCGCCTTCATCTTGAGAAACCTGCCAACTTGTAACCTGCCAACCTGCAACCTATTGCCAGATCACCTCCACCTTGCTGCTGTCGCGTAGGCTGGACTGGCCGGCGGTGATGACGGTGTCGCCCTCGGCGAGGCCGGCGAGGATTTCGTAATGCTGCGTGTCGCCGTAGCCGCGCTCGATATCCAGCCGGAAGGCTTCGCTGTTACGCACGACGTAGACGGAGGCGACTTCATCTTCCACGATTACGGCCTCTTTTGGCACGAGGAGGGCGTTGTCGCGGGTGTCGTACACAATCTGGATCCGCCCGAACATGCCCGGCTTGAGCTGCCGGCTCGCATCCCGCACCTCGATCGTCACCTTGAACGTCCCGGTCGCGGGGTCGACGATCGGGCTGATGCGCTTGATCGAGCCGGTGAAGACGCTGCCACTCATGGCGTCCACGCCGAGGCGCGCCTCCTGCCCGACACGCAACTTGCCCAGTTCACGCTCCGGCGCGTGCATAACGGCAAGTAGCGGGTCGAAATCGGAGATATGGAAGGCCGGATCGCCCACCCGCAGGCTATGGCCGATCTTGATGAACCGCTGGGCGATGATGCCGGCGATGGGGGCGGTGATCATCGTGTAATCGAGCTCCAGTTTCGCCAGGTTATACGCCGCCTGTTGAGCCTCGAAGTCAGACCGGATCCGCTCGTATTCCTCGACACTGATGAGTTGCTTCTCGTACAGCCCTTCGTTGCGCAGGTGTTCGCGTTTGAGTTTGTTGAGATTGACCTCCGTGCGGGCGAGCTCGAGCGCGAGGCGCTCGCCGTCCAGCTTCGCAAGCGGCTGGCCGGCTTTGACATACTGGCCTTCCTCGACAAACAACTCGGTTACGACGCCACCGGCCTTTGTGGCAACACTGGCCTCTTCTTCTGCTTCCAGGGAAGCGGTGCCCGTGTAGTAAGCGGATATGGTCCCGCGAGAGGCCGACACGGCTTCGACGGGGATCGTCGTTTCTTCCGCCTTTTCTTCTTCGGGGGATTTGGATTGAGCTTCGCCGCTGCAGCCGGCGTTGGAATAAGAGAGCAGGGACAACAGCAGGACAACGGCGGTGGATTCTACGGCACGCATGGACGGCTCCAGGAGAATGAAAGGCGAGATCGGAACGACGGGATCTACGGATGCCGCGCCGCCGATGTTACAGAGGGGCCGTGGTTCGGTCGTCCCCCGTCGTAGAGACGCAATACATTGCGTCTCCATCGCGTCGCCGCCATCGCGTCGCCGCCTCACGTCGCCGCCTCACGTCGCCGCATCATGTCGCCGCATCGCGTCGCCCCATCGCGTCGCCGCATCATGTCGCCGCATCATGTCGCCCCATCGCGTCGGCCCATCGCCCCGGCCGTCCATTGGAGACGCAATGTATTGCGTCTCTACAAGGTCACGTTCACACCGGCCTGGATCGACCGGCCGGGCGACGGCTCGAAAAACCGTCCGCCGAAGGCATTTACCACCACCGAGCCGGCGTATTTCCTATCGAAAGCATTGGCGAGCCGCACGAACGGCGTGGCCTGGACCCCTCCTGCGTCGATGCGGGCGCCGAGGTTGAGGTCGATGAGCGTATAGCCGTCGTTTTTCTGCGTATTGGCATCATTCACGAAGTATGAGGTGGCCGTTTCGGTTGTCACCCGGGCCCACAGTCGGCCGCGGGCAAAGCGGGCGGAGGCCATGAGTCGGTGGTCTGGTATGCCCGGCAGGCGAGAGCCGGCGAGGTCGTCCTCGTCGTATTCGTAGATGCCGCCGTTGTAGGTCACCGACAGGGCGATCGCCGGCGAAACCGGGGCGTTGAGGAATACCTCCACGCCCCGGTGGGTATTGGCGCCGCTATTCCGGTAGAACGTGCGGTCGCCGCCTTCCTCGGTCTGGTACGGCGCGAGGCGATCTGTGATGCGCATCGAAAACAGCGCGATGTCGAACCGGGCGCCGGCCTGGCCGATGGCGCCCCGGGCGCCGGCCTCGAAGCCGGAAACGCGCTGCGGGTCGGCGTCCGGGTTAAACCCGCCGGTGAGGTCGGGCCGGTTGACGAGCTCGGTCGTCGTGGGCGTCTCGAAGCCGGTTCGCACGTTCCCGTAGAGCTGCGTTGCGCCGAGGCGGTAGGCGAGGGCGATGGAGGGGCTGACGGCCGAGAAGGTGCGGTCGCCGGACTGGTCGCCGTTCGCGAGCTGGCGGTCATCCATCGTGAAGACCACCCGGTCGCCGCGCAGGCCGAGGCTCAAGTCAAGGGCCGGCGTCAGGTGCGCCGTCAGGAAGCCGTAGGCAGCGACGCTCGAAACGTCCTCCTGCTGATCCAACGACAGCGTTTCCCCGGGCCGGCCGGCGTCGTTGTTGCGGTTGATCCGGTCGTCCGACTGGAGGCCGGCGTCGGCGCCGACGCCCATCGAATAGCGGTCGGTATCGCGTTGGAACGAGAGCCGGGCGCCGCCGGCGACGCGTCCGAGATCGACATACGCAAACGTGAGCGGGTTGTCGAGGTCGCGACGGATGCCGTAGAGGGTGAGCTGGGCGACGCCGACCGGGGTCTCGTGAAAGAGGGTGCCGCCGACCTGAAACTGGGTGCTCCGTTTGGCGGCCTGGGCCGGCTCGTTCCGGCTATCCGCCATGCGGGGGTCCGTTTCGAATTGTTCGAGGGTCAGGGCGCCCGGGTTCTGCGCGTCCTGGTCGGCAAAGGCGCCCATCAGCTTGAGGCGTGTCTGCCGGCCTACGGCCACGTCGCCATGCAGAGAGGCGCGGGTGAGCCGGCTTTCGCTGTAGTCGCGGAAGCCTCCGCGGCGGTTGTCGGACACAAAGGCGTGGACTCGGTGTCGGCCCGGCAGGGCCACGGCCTCGGCGGCCAGCTGCTGGAAGCCGTCGCTGCCGCCGGCGGCGCGCAGGCGGGCATAACCTTCCCGCGCGGTGTCGTCGGTGGAAAGAAAGAGGACGCCGCCGCTGCCGTTGCCCCAGAGGAACGAAGCCGGCCCGCGGACGATCTCCGCACGGCGGATCATGGACGGATCGATGATGTCCGTGATCGCCTGGCCATCCGGCATGGTGAGCGGGATGCCATCTAGCAGCACCTGGATGCCGCGCACGCCAAACGCCGTGCTCCAGCCCATCCCACGGATAGACATCCGTTCGCCCAGCGAGGCATTATTTCGGTCGTTCACCCACAGGCCTGGCAACTCGCTGAGCACATCGTCGAGGCTCGTCGCCGGCTCGTAGAGCACCCGTTCGAGGCGCGAAATTTCCATCGCGGCAAGGGGGGCCTGGGCGGCCGGGGACCGGGTGGCTTCGATGGCGATACCGGGCAGGGTTACCGAAAGTGTTTCCGCCGGCACAAGCTGAGCCGCCGCCGTGGGGGCGAACAGGAGAAACACGAAGAAGACGAGTACAAAACTACGTGGGGCCAAGGGGTAGACTGGTTCAAAGGTGGTAGGAAAGGCCGTCACCAGCCGATCTTGCGGCGCGCCGTTTTTCTGGCGGTGCGCGCCGACGAGGGAGCCGGAGCCTGTCCCTCGAAAGCGATGGTGGTGGGCCCTACTTCTGGGGTAGGCCGGGGTTGCGTCCGGGTCACAGCCTCGGTTGCCGGGCGAGTCGACGACCGGTCGGAAGACAGCCCGAGGGATTCGGACGTCGGGACGACCGCGCCGTCGCCGGCGGCCACCAGCTGGTCCGGGTTCTGCGGGACGTTGACTGTCGCGCCGTCAAAATAGTGCGCCAGTATCTCATTGTACAGCTTCCCCTGGCGCGATAATTCAAGGGCGCCATACTGGCTCAGCCCGACGCCATGCCCATAGCCTTTTCCCTTGAAGATGTAGGCGTCGTCGGTACTATCCAGCTCGAACAGGGTGCTCCGCAGTTTATCCTTCCCGAACCGCCGGTTGACGGTAAGCCGGAAGGCATTGCTACGGATTGTTCGCCCCTCGCTGCCGCTCTGGAGTAGCGTGATTTCCTGCACCCGTCGATCGTCCCCGATCGCTCCCGTACGGATGCCGGTCACCTTGATCTCATTGTCCTCCGAGAGCGCTTCGAGCAGTTCGCGTTTCGGCAACTCGATCGTCCAGTCCGTATAGGGCGAAATGGCGTCGGTCGGATCCCTTCTGCCGCGGAGGTAGGGTAGGACAAGCTGGGCATCCCACACGTCTTCGTGATTGGCCGTGACACCGCCGCTGGAGGAATGATAAACGGCCTCGATGAGGTCGCCGCTGTACGTCAGAACCTGCCCTTCGGTCAAACGCGTCGCCTCGCGCGCCGTGCGAGTTATTGGCCCGATGCCGTGGTAGACCTGCCAGATATCGTGGTCGGGCAATTCGTAGTCCGGCCCGTTTTGCAACAGGCTCCGCCACGACAGCGTCCGCACGCAAATCGCCATCGCCTTGGACGCCTCCATTTCCTCGAAACCAAACTCACTCGCCAACACGCTGGTAACGTAATCCTCGATCGCCACCTGGTTGACCATCTTGACAGTCGATGCACGAGTGGGGTCGACCTCTAGCTTGAGGATGCCCTCATAGCGATGCTCCCGCGTCGGCTTCGACTGTGCTTCGGCCAGTTCGATTTGAAGATGGCCATCTTCGGGCTGGCGAAGGGTCATCCGGATGGCGTAGATGCCGCCGGCCTGCCCGGAGGTAAAAAACAGCCGCGAGCCACTCGTCGTGATCGTCATCTTTTCATTCGCGGCCAGGCGTAGGAGGGGATTGGGTTCGTTGGCCGAGTATACATCGAGCCCCTTAGAGCCGCTCACGACGATCGTCCGCGGGATCGCGCTTTTCAGCAGGCGGACCTGCACCGAGTCGAACGGGGTGGGGGCCGCGATCCGTTGAGGGTCCGGGGAATAATCGACGGGTGGCCGGCCGTTGGCCGGCGCAGCGAACGCGCTCACGAGGAGCAGGATCGATACCCAGCGGCGTGCGTCGTGCTGCGGCATGTGAGAGCGACGGAATGGTGGATCGACACGCTAGAATAACGGAATATACCTGCGCTCATCTGAAAAAGCTCCTCCGTAGGATATTTTTTGGCCGCCGGCAGCGGTTTTGGCCCGGCAGGAAAAACGGTCGTCACTTTTTGAGGTCGACCATCAGGCGGTCCTTCAGCACCTTCGAACGCTCGCGGCTTGCTATCACTTCATGCCCGCCGGTCAGGATGAGTTTATACCGCCCGCTGAACCAGGGGATCATCTCTTTGATGTGTTCGATGTGAACGATCGCCGAGCGGTGGACGCGGATGAAGGTGCCGGGGTCCAGGTGTTCCTCCAGCTGTTCGAGGGTGTAGTTCACGATGTGCTGGCGGACGCGGTTCTTCGACGGGTCCGTCGGTTCGGTGATGATATACAGCCTCGTGATGCTTTCGTTGATTTCGGCGGAGGCGAGGCGCTCGATGGGGATGACGAGGATCCGGTCGCGATACGGGATCGAGATCTGGCGCATGAACGGCGCCGGGGACCCCGGCAGCGGAACCGAGGCCCCGGTGCGGACCGTCTGGTTCTCCATCCAGTCCAACAGCCTGGCCAGCCGGTCGTCGTTTTCCTGGCGCTCTTCGTGGGTGCCGGCGGCGCGCTCGGCGCGGGCGACGGATTCCTCCAGACGCTCCCGCTCGATCGGCTTGAGCAGGTAATCGATGGCGTTCGCCTCGAACGCGCGGAGCGCGTAGTTGTCGTACGCCGTGGTGAACACGACGACGGGCATCGAGGCTTTTTCGATGCGCTCCAGCACCTCGAAGCCGTCGAGTTCGGGCATCCGGATGTCCAGGAATAGGAGATCGATCGGTTGTTTCTGGACGATCTCCAGCGCCTCGACGCCGTCGCTGGCCTCGGCCACGATATCCAGCCGGCCCTCGGCGACCATGCCGGCGAGCATGGTGCGGAGGCGTTTCCGGGCCGGTGGTTCGTCATCTACGATCAGCGTGCGCAACATAGGCGTAGGCGAAAAGTGCGAGTCCGTGGCGTCAGACGCCGATAGCGGGCGGCATGTCGAGGGGGGCATCGACCAGGACCGGGGGGCGCGGCAGCCGCAGGGTGACGTGGGTGCCGCGCTCGGGGTTGCTACGAATCTGGAGGAGGTCCGTTTCCCCGTACAACTTTTCCAGCCGCGTGGCGATGTTCTGGAGCCCGATACCGTAAAATCCGTGCGGTTGTTCGCCGGCGTGCGCCTCGAACAGGTCCCGGATACCGACGCCGCTATCAGCCACTTGGAGCTCGATCCCGCCGGCATCGACGCGGCGGCCGGCGATCCGCAGGCGTCCTACGCCGCGTTTCTTCTCGAGGCCGTGTTTGACGGCATTTTCGACGATCGTTTGCAGTGCGAACGCCGGCACGGGGTGGCCGCCCAGCCCGGGAGCAATGTCGATCTCCACCTCCAGTTGATCCCCAAAACGGGCTTTTTCGATGCTCAGGTAATGATTCACCAGGCGGTGCTCTTCGTCCAGCGTGACAAAGGGCCGGCTGCTCGTGTTCAGGATGTGCCGGAATATGGCCGCGAGATGCTGCACGGTCGCCTCGGCTTCGCTTGGGCGTTCCTCGATGAGGGCGATGATGGTGTTGAGCGCGTTGAAGAGGAAGTGCGGGTTGATCTGGGCGCGGAGCGCTTTGAGTTCAGCCTCGGCGCTAACGCGGATGAGCGTTTTTTCCCGCTCGACGAGCACGAGCCGCTCGATGCCCAGGGCCAGCTGGCCGCTGAGGCCGCGGAGCAGATCCAGATCCTCCAGATTATACAACGCCCGCCGACGCGTGCGCTCGCCGATAAGCAGCAACCCCTCCAGCCGGCCGGCCTCGCCGATCGGGATGGCCAGCGCCGTCCCACGTTCCTTGAGCAGCTGGTGGATGTCCGCCGGCAGCGCGCTTTCGTTGAGCTCCGGCATCACCGCCCAGATCTTCCCCTCGGCCTCGAATGCCGGCCACACCGTCGATGCGATACGCTCGGTCACATAGGGCGTCTGCGGTTTAAACGCAGCCGAAATCCAGCTGGAGGCGGCCTCGTCAGGCCGGATAAAAAACACCGCCCAACGCGCGTTAAACGCCTCGCCGACCGTCTGCGTCGTCTGTCGGGCGAGGGCGTAGAGGTCGACGATCGTCCCCATCTGCCGCTGGTACTGGCTCAGCGTCTGACGCAGGCTCTGCCGCTCGGTCGTAAAAAAGCGGGGTGCGTAGTACCGCAGCCGCTGGACGATGCGCTCGAATACAAACAGGAGGATGACGACATAAAAGCCGGCGAGCACTTTCTGGGACACGACGAAGTCATCGATGTATTTCTCCATGATCTCCATCCCCCCCAGAAAGGCGAAAAAGATAACGCCGAGGAGTGAGACATAGGTCAGGGCCCGGTTGAGCACCTGGTCGATCTTGCCCTGTTTCAGGGTGGCGAGCGAGACGAGGATCATGGGCCCGAGCGAGAGGAGCTGGGCGCTGACGATGAGCCAGCCGGCGGTGACATCCGGCGCCGACCCGAACAGCGGCAACACCCCCAGTACCAGCAGCGCCATGGTGAGGGCCACGATCAGCGTCAGCGCGCTGCCGGTCCGGCTCCAGCCGCCGACCATGTCCTCCGCCTCGTCCCCCTTGATGCCATACAGTGCCAGCACCAGCGCGGCCGCCAGGGCGACATAACAGGACGCGTACAGGAGCAATGTGGCAATCAGGCTGTCGAGCGAAAAAGGTCCCAGGTTGCCTTCAACCGTCGCAATAATCGCGGCGAGCGCGAAGATGACGGTGGGGAGGTAGATGAGGTGCCGGATGCGCCCGAGCCGGCCGGCGCCGATCAGGTGCGCATCCCCCAGGACCTTCCGCAGCAGGATGGCCGGGAAGATGAGCCAGCCCAGGATGCTCAGCACGGTGAGCATCTGGAAGAGGAGGTCGTACGCCCCGCCCGTGATTTCCGCGGGGCCGACGGTCTCGACCAGCAACAGACGCAGCCAGTTGCCGAAGATCCAGAACGAAGAGGTCAGGATGAGCAGCAGCGACAGCTGGGCCCGCTTGGCTTTGCGGTTGCGGATGGCCAGCGGCGCCACGATGAGCAGGCCCAGGATGTGGAGGAACGCTGCGAGCGCGAAGCTCCAGATCGAAAACTGCCATAGCGACGAAGATAGCGGGTAGAGAAACGCCGGATACCGGGTGACCCGCACGCGAGCCTCGACCACCTGTTGATTCGCCCCCCGGAGCACCACATACCCCCGCGAACTGCCGGGCGTGATGCCGTTGATGGCCTCCTTGAGGTCCTCGGCGTTGAAGTATTGCTGCTGGTCGAGCGAAAAAAAGCTGTCGCCAACCTGGATGCCAGCCCGGGCCGCCGGCCCACGCGGCGCCACGAATGTAGCCACGATCCCCCCCTCGACATCCTGCCACGAAACCCAGTCGAACCCCCGCTCCGACGCCCCCGGCCCGTCGAGCGGGACGATGCGGGCCAACTGGATCCACTCCCACGCCACCGTCCCGGCCGGGATGAGGACCAGGATGGGCACGAGGATGACAAAAATGGGAGCGATTTGAAGGAAACGTTTCACGCCGTGGCAGGTGTTTGGCGCAAGATACGGAAGTCTGAGATTAGCGATTCGTGGTTAGCGAATAGCGATGGGGCCAGGCGATTAGCGATTAGCGATTCGTGGTTAGCGAATAGCGATGGGGCCAGGCGATTAGCGATTAGCGATTCGTGGTTAGCGAATAGCGTCCAGGCGATTAGCGATTAGCGATTCGTGGTTAGCGAATAGCGATGGGGCGTTGGCCTTCATCATGCGAACAGCGTGCATTACCCATTGATCGCGACCCACTTTTCATTTTTCATTTTTCATTTTGCAATGCTGATAGACGCCCATTGCCACCTGTACCACGACCGCTTCGAGTCCGACCGCGACGCCGTTGTCGCCCGCGCGCGCCAGGCGGGCGTGGAGGTGATGGTCCTGCCGGCGATCGACGTCCCGTCCATCGAAAAGGCCCTTGTCCTGTGCGACCGGCACGCCGGCGTCCATGCCATGTCCGCCCTCCACCCCTCCGACACGAAAGAGGCCACCGAGGCCGATTTCGAGTCCATTGCCACCTTTTGCGACGACCCCCGGGTGGTGGCGGTGGGGGAGTCGGGCCTGGATTATTACTGGGACCGCTCGTTCGACGCCGACCAGGAGCGCTCGTTTCGCTTCCACATCCGCCTGGCGATGGTGAAGGACCTCCCTCTGATCCTCCACACACGCGACAAGCAGGGGCGGGAGGAGGTGTACCGCGACACCGTGCGGATACTAAAGGAAGAGGCCGCCGGCGACCGGCGTCTGCGCGGCATCTTCCACTGCTTCGGCGGGCCGGCGTGGCTGGCGGATGAGGCCATCGAGCTGGGGTTTCTGCTCGGAATTGGCGGGACGCTCACGTTCAAGAACAGCGGCGTCGCGGCGCTGGTGAAGGAGATCCCACTGGAGCACCTCGTCCTGGAGACCGACGCCCCGTTCCTGGCGCCGGAGCCGCACCGGGGGCAGCGCAACGAGCCGGCGTACACCCGGCTGGTGGCCGAGAGGCTTGCTGAGGTGAAGGGCCTCACGCTGGAAGCCATCGCTGAGGCCACGACGGTCACCGCGCGGCGGTTGTTCGGGATTTGAATAAAGGATATGGACCATTAAGAAACTGTCGAGATTTGCGTATTCGATAGAGAGCAAGTCATCCCCGCGTAGGCGGGGACCCAGAAAAATGCCAGTCTGATGGCTGGATTACTTCGTAAGTCGATTCGCTCGTTTCCCGCCTGCGCGGGGAACCATACCAGTTTTAACTTTGGCGGAGTTCCGAGCAAGGAACATCACGCGAGGTATTCTCAAGCCTTCAATGGGTCCCCGCGTACGCGGGGA
>JAWXAX010000303.1 GCA_034439735.1 Rhodothermales bacterium
CAGAAAAATGCCAGTCTGATGGCTGGATTACTTCGTAAGTCGTTTCGCTCGTTTCCCGCCTCCGCGGGAGCCTGCCCCCGGCTTTGACCGGGGGATGACTATGCCTTGGGTTGTTCAAATCTCAACAGTTTCTAAACCTGGAACCTTAAACTCTTCAGCCATGAAGCTCGGATTCGTTAGCGCCATTCTGCCCGATCTCACCCTGGAAGAGGTCCTCACCTTTGCCGCGCAGGAGGGGTTTGACTGCGTCGAAGTGATGTGCTGGCCGGCCGGCAAGGCCGAGCGCCGCTACGCCGGCGTGACGCACATCGACGTGACTTCTTTTGGTAAAAAGGAGGCGAAAGCCGTCCAACAACTCGTCGCCGACACCGGCGTCGCCATCAGCGGACTGGGGTATTATCCCAACCCACTGTGCCCGGATGAGGACGAAGGGAAGGTCTATGCCGACCACATCAAGAAGATGATCGATGCCGCCGAGCGGTTAGAGATTGGCGTGGCGAATACGTTTATCGGGCGGGACTGGACGAAGACGGTCGACGAAAACTGGCCGCGCTTCAAGAAGGTCTGGAAACCGCTCATCAAACACGCCGAGCAGCACGGCGTCCGCGTGGCCATCGAAAACTGCCCCATGTCGTTCACGCGCGACGAATGGCCCGGCGGAAAGAATCTCGCCCACTCGCCGGCCATCTGGCGCCGTATGTTCGATGAGATCTCGAGCGACTTCTTCGGGCTGAACTACGACCCCTCGCACATGATCTTGCAGCACATGGACTACCTGAAGCCCATGCGCGAGTTCGCCGGCAAGCTCTTCCACATCCACGCCAAAGACGCTCGCATCGACCGCCATCGGCTGGACGATGTAGGCGTTTTCGCCTTCCCGAACCAGTTCCACACCCCCAAACTGCCTGGCCTCGGCGATGTGAACTGGGGCCAATTCGTGGCAACTCTGGGCGATACGGGGTACCAGGGCGCCATCTGTGTCGAGGTGGAGGACCGCGCCTTCGAAGGCTCGGTGGAAGCCCGCAAGGCCGCCCTCCGGCAGAGCCATGCGTACCTGCGTCAGTTTATCCCGAAGTGGTGACGTGCGCCGTCATCCCCCGATCCAGGAAACTTCATCCCGCACTTGATGCGGGATCCAGTCGGGTTAGCAACCCTATTCTGGGTCCTGGATCAAGTCCAGGATGACAATCTTTTTTTGCGCCGAGCTCATTGTAAACACCTCTCGATAAACATGAACAAACAATCCGTAATGGCTCAGTTCGACCTCACGGGTCAGGTCGCGATCATCACCGGCGCCGGCGGGGCGCTCTGTGGCACGCTCGCGCACGCCCTGGCGGCCGTCGGCATGAAGGTGGCCGTGCTGGACCTGAACCTCGAACAGGCCCGAAAGGTGGCGCATGAGATCGAGCAGGCCGGCGGCGAGGCGCAGCCTTTCGCCTGCGACGTCATGAACGAGGAGCAGCTCCACATCTGCCGGGAGCGGATCGAGACGCTCTGGGGCCCGCCGCACTGCCTCATCAACGGCGCCGGCGGCAACGACCCACGTGGCACGACGACGGAGGAGTTTCTGGAGCCGGGCGCGCTGGACAAAGAGGGCGTCACGGGGTTCTTCGACCTCGAATACGCCGGCTTCCAGTTCGTATTCGGGCTCAACTTCATGGGGACGTTCCTCCCGACAAAGGTCTTTGCAAAAAGCATGGTGACGGCCGGCCGGGGCTCGATCGTCAATATCTCCTCGATGAGCGCCCTCGCGCCGCTGACGAAGGTGTCCGCCTACTCGGCCGCCAAAGCGGCCGTGGCCAACTTCACCCGCTGGCTGTCGGTCCATTTCGCCCACACGGGCGTCCGCGTCAACGCCCTCGCGCCGGGCTTTTTTATGACCGAGCAGCTCCGCTTCCTGCACATCGACCAGACCACCGGCGAATACACCCCCCGCGCCAAAAAGGTGATCGCCCACACCCCGATGGGCCGGTACGGCGAGCCCGAAGAACTCATCGGCACCGTCATCTACCTCCTGTCGGACGCCTCGCGGTTTGTGACGGGCAACATCGTCCCTATCGACGGCGGGTTCTCGTCGTACTCGATTTGACGGGGTGGGGGCTGGGGATGCATGACGGGCCTCGACTTATTTCGAGCGCACGAAGTTATCGACCCCGGAAAACGCGGCTCGCGTGATAATGGACTACTTCTGTAACGCCCCAGCTGATTAAGGAGTTTTCAAGGTACGTCGTGATCCCCGTGCCCGGCATGGAGTGGTTGCAGACGGCGCCAGGCGGTATCCCGGCCTTTCGTGCCCGCCGCTTGATCATCCGGAGCGCCTCGTTGCGATCCAGGGGCCGCTCGGTGAGCTATCCTTCCCCCTCATCCTCCACCAATAAACCCCGGGTACAACGTCATCCCGCCGTCGATGTAGAGGGTGATGCCGTGGATATAATCCGACTGGTCCGACGCCAGCCAGATGGCGGCCCGGGCGACATCTTCGGGCTCCCCAATGCGTTTGGTGGGGATGAGCCGCAACAGCTGGTCGTTGTAGATCTCTGGCGTCGTCAGTTTCTCGACGTTCATCGGGGTGCGGATGGCGCCGGGTGAAATCGAGTTCACGCGGATTTTCAAGTGGGCCACTTCCTGGGCGATGCTTTTCATCAGCAGCATCACGCCCCCTTTCGCCGCGGCATAGTTCACGTGACCCTCCCAGGGGATCAGGTCGTGCACCGAGCTCATGTGCAGGATCTTGCCCATCGCATAAGAGATGCTCCGGTCGATGCCCTGCCGTTTGAAGGCGCGGATGGCTTCGCGAGCGCAGAGGAACTGGCCGGTGAGGTTAGTGTCGATCACCCGCTGCCACTGGTCCATCGTCATCTCGTCCGTCGGGGCGTTGAGCTGGAAGCCGGAGTTCGGGACGACGATGTCGATTCGGCCAAAGGTCTGCCGGCCGGCCTCGAACATGGCGATGACCTGATCTTCTTTGCCCACATCGGCCTTATAAACCAGCGCGCGCTGGCCGGCGGCCTCGATCTCCGCCGCCACCTCGCGGGCGCCGGCTTCGTCCGAATGGTAGTTAACGACCACATTCGCGCCCGCCTGCGCGAAGCCAATGGCCACCGCGGCGCCCAGGCCTTTGCTGGCGCCGGTGACGAGCGCGGTCTGACCGGCCAGAACCCGATGTATCGGGACGGGCGGCATGTCGTTAGGCGGAGTATACGGGGTGGGTGTGTCGGGCATCATGGTGACGAAGACGTGACTGGAAAAGGGAAGGATCGAGGATTCTCTGAAGCCTCCAAGGATACTCTCCGACGCACGAAATCCGCAACCAGTATCCGGACGGGCACTTACTTGACTTTGCCCACTTTCAAGACTAACCGAACCCCCAAAAAGATTGTCATCCTGAGCGTAGTCGAAGGACCTC
>JAWXAX010000304.1 GCA_034439735.1 Rhodothermales bacterium
GGATGGGGGAGGGCTGACGCTCGTCATCCCCAACTCGATTGGGGATCCAGTCTCCCTTTAAGCCTTGCATGGATTACTTCGTAAGTCGCTTCGCTCGTTTCCCGCTTTCGCGAGAGCCTGCCCCCGGCTTTGACCGGGGGATGACGATGCCCCGAAATTCTCACGCCCCACATTCCTTGAACGTTGAACTTTTAATCTTTTAACATCGCATGATCCCTATCGTCGCCGACCTCGTCGCCCAGGGCAAACAGCCCGAGATCCTCTTTTGGGTCGGATGCGCCGGCAGCTTCGATGCTCGCGCGCAGAAGGTGACGCGGGCGTTGTGCCAGATCCTGTCGCATGTCGGGCTGGATTATGCGATTCTGGGGGAAGAAGAGCGCTGCACCGGCGACCCGGCGCGGCGCGCCGGCAACGAGTTCGTCTTCCAGATGTCGGCCCTACAGAATATCGAGACGCTGAATGACTACGGGGTGAAGAAGATCGTTACCGCCTGCCCGCACTGCTTCAACTCGCTCAAGAACGACTATCCGGCATTGGGGGGGCATTACGACGTCATCCATCATACCCAACTCCTCCAGGAGCTGATCGACACCGGCCGGCTTATGCTTCAGGGCGGCGGGAGCTTCAAGGGCAAAAAGATCACCTACCACGACTCGTGTTACCTCGGCCGGGTGAACGCCGTGTACGAGGCGCCGCGCGCGCTGCTCAAGGCGTTGGACGTCGACCTCGTCGAGATGAAACGGTGCAAGACGAAGGGCCTCTGCTGCGGCGCAGGCGGTGCGCAGATGTGGAAGGAGGACGAGCCTGGCGATAAACGCATCAACATCGAACGTGTCGAGGAAGCACTCGAAACCGGCGCCACGGCCATCGCGGCCAACTGTCCGTTCTGCCTGACGATGTTACGGGATGGGGTGAATGCGAAGGGAAAAGAGAGTCAAGTGATGGTCTATGACCTGTCCGAGTTGATCGTGGAGCGCATTTCCGCAAAATGAGCCCTTCCCGCGTGTTTTTCACCCCTTGACTATTCCACTTCCCTGACGTTGTATAGGTGGAACCGTTACCAAGCCATCCCCAACTGCCCAGCCACACACCATGTTCACTGCCTACCCCACCTGCGGCCCTTCTCTTTTTCCATGTGTTGCCGTATTGAGTCTTCTCCTGGTCGCCGGTTGTGCCGGGGGGGCTTCCACGACTCAGACCAGCGCGCCTGAATCCTTCCAGGTCCTGGTTTTCTCCAAAACGGCCGTCTTCCGCCACTCGTCCATCGAGCCAGGTATTGCCGCATTGAAGACCCTGGGGGCGCAGCACGACTTTACCGTGGATGCCACCGAAGACGCCGGCGCCTTCACGCCGGAGAACCTCGCGAACTACGCCGCCGTCATCTTCCTTAGCACCACCGGCGACGTCCTGGACGCCACGCAGCAAACCGCCTTCGAGGGTTACATCCGCGCGGGAGGCGGCTTCGTCGGCATCCACTCGGCGGCCGATACCGAGTACGAGTGGCCGTGGTACGGCGAACTCGTCGGCGGCTACTTCAAACACCACCCGCCGGGGGTGCACCAGGCCGACGTGCAGGTCCTCGATCCGCATTTCCCCGCGACAGCCGGCCTGCCGGCGCGCTGGCCGCGGACCGACGAGTGGTACGACTACCAGGCGAACCCGCGCGGAAAGGTCCACGTCCTCGCCACGCTGAATGAAAAGAGCTACGAAGGCGGCCAGATGGGCGCCGATCACCCGATCGTGTGGGCGCATGAATACGACGGCGGCCGCGCGTTTTACACCGGCCTCGGCCATACGGATGCCAGCTACAGTGAGCCGCTGTTCCTCCAGCACGTGCTGGGCGGCATCCGCTGGGCGGCCGGCGTGGCAGCGGGCGACGCCGCAGCGACGATCGCCGGCTCGTTCGATAAGGTCGTCCTGGACGACCACATCACCTACCCGATGGAGCTCGACATTGCGGCGGACGGACGGGTGTTCTTAATCGAGCGCGACGGCGCCGTAAAGGTGTGGGATCCGGCGACCGAGCGCACCACGATGGCGGCCTTCATCCCCGTCACCACCAAAATCGAAGATGGCCTGCTCGGGCTGGCACTCGACCCCAACTTTGCGACCAACAACTGGCTCTATCTCTATTATAGTCCGCTCGACGAGCGCCCCAATCGCCTTTCGCGGTTTACGGTGAAGGGTAACGAGCTGGACATGCTGAGTGAAATCGTGATGCTCGAGATTCCCGTCCAGCGCCTGCGGTGTTGCCACAGCGCCGGCTCGATCGAGTTCGGCCCGGGCGGCAACCTCTACCTCAGCGTCGGCGAAAACGCCGGCGGGTGGAACCGTTCGGGCGAATTTATCGAAGGTCTGTACAGCTGGGATGCGTGGTGGGACACCGAGCGCGGCACCGCCAACTCGAACGATCTCCGCGGCAAAATCCTCCGGATCCATCCCGAACCCGATGGCTCCTACACGATCCCACCGGGTAACCTGTTCGAGGACGACGACCTGCGTACCCGCCCCGAGATCTACACCATGGGGCACCGCAACCCGTTCCGCTTCGATGTCGACCCCGAGACAGGGTGGGTCTACTGGGGCGATGTGGGCCCCGGCAACCAGCCCGACTCCGCGCACTCCCCGATCGGCTACGAGGAGATCAACCAGGCCAAAAAGCCCGGCTTTTTCGGGTGGCCTCAGTTCGTGGGTCCCAACGCCCCGTACCGGGACCGCGACCCCGCCACCGACGTCTACGGCGCCTGGGCGGACCCCGCGAAGCCCATCAACGACTCGCCTTACAACACCGGCATTCAGCAGCTCCCGCCGGCCCAGTCCGCGTTTATCTGGTACTTCTACACCCCCGACGACGTTTTCCCGGAACTAGGCGCAGGAGGCATGTCCGCCGCCGCCGGCCCGATCATCCGGCGTAACCCCGCCACCGCCGGCCCCCGCGGGCTGCCGGCGTATTTCGACGGCAGCGTATTCATCTACGACTTCATGCGAAACTGGATCATGGAGGTAAAGCTGGACGACAACGGGGAACTGATGGAGATCAACCCGCTGTTCACCGACCACAGCTTCATCCGCCCGATCGACGTGGAAGTGGGTCCCGACGGCCGGCTCTACGTCCTCGAATGGGGCACCGAGTTCTGGGGGCAAAACCGCGACGGGAAACTGACCCGACTGGACTACTACGGCGATGCTCCGCGCCCGGCCCAGGTCGCCACCGCACCGCCGCTGTCGACACCGCCGCCTGCGACACCGTCCCTCATCACAGAGCCTCGGGACGGGTCGTTTTTCGACTACGGGCGCCCGCTGGTTTACCGCCTCAACGGAGCCGATTCCATCCAGCCTTATCTGGGGCACGACACGCACACGCACAAACTCGCGCCGAAACAGGGTGCCGACGGCCTGGTGACGATCGTGCCCAATCTGTCGCATTCGCCGTACATCATCGACGAATTTGTCGAATTGGAGGCCCGGACGGACTCCGGCACGCATCGTATCCGGCTCAACCCCCGTCGCTGGCAGGCCGAGAACTACACCGAGACGAACGGCGCGCAACTCGTGGTGACCAATAACCGCCAGCGCCCCACGTTCGTCGAGGAGACCGAGGTGTTCGTGGAAGTGCGCAACAACGGCTACATCGCGTTTGGAGACGTCGACCTCAGTGAGATCGACACGATTACCCTCCGCGCCGTGCCCGAGGCCGCCGGCTCCGTCGAGCTCCGCCTCGACGCCCCGGACGGCCCGTTGCTTGGGCAGACCACGCTGACCCCGGCGCCCCAAACACCCGATACGACTGGCGACCCTCCCGCGGGTGAAGGCGCCCCGCGCTTCCGGATCGTCCGCATCGAAGGCTGGGCGGAACTCCCGGTGCACATTCAGCCGCCGGCGGGACAACACGACATATACATCGTCTTCCGAGGTCCGGCCACGGGTGATGTCGCCAAGCTGGACTGGGTGTCGTTCAATTGAGAAGGGTGTGGGGGTGTGGGAGTGTCCGGCAAGAATGACCAGGTTCCCACTCCCACACTCCCACACTCAAATACTCCCACACTCAACCTCCCCCAAACTCCCTCCGGATCTTCTCCACCGCCTCCACCATCTGCGTCATCTCCTCGTCACTGCCCAGCAGGACGGGGTTGGGGAGCCAGACGGTTTCGTGAGCGGCGCGGACCGTCTCGGGAAAGGGGGCCCTAAGAAAGGCGTGCGGCGCATCGCGTTCGGGCGGGGCTAGCCGTGTGCGGTAGGCGCCGTGTGTGAACAGGTCGAGCGCATGGATGGGCGGATAACTGGCCTGCGTGGGGATGCCCTCGGCATTCAGCGCCCGAATGAACGCCTCCGTGGGCCGGCCGCCGAACGCGCGGCGATCGTAGTGAAAAATGAACGCATAGTAGCCATGCCGTGTGCAGCGCGGATCCAGGGCCTGGGGCGTGATGCCCGGTATGGCCCCAAGGTCGGCGCGCAGCCGGACTGCGTTCCGGGTACGCACGGCCGCCTGGGCATCGAGCCGAGCGAGCTGATGGCGGAGGACCGCACCCTGCCACTCGGTCATCCGGTAGTTGCTGCCGTTTTCGAAGTGCGCATAAAACCACTCGCCCGGCCGCCGGCCGCAGTCATGCACCGACCGCGCGCGCGCGGCGATTGCGTCATGCGCCGAAATCACGATGCCACCTTCGCCGGCCGTCATCAGCTTGCTCTGCTGGAACGAAAAAGTCCCGAGCGCACCCATCGAGCCCACCCGTTGTCCCCGCCATTCGCTGCCGTGGGCGTGAGACGCATCCTCGATGAGCGCCAGCCCGTGCCGGCGTGCGATCGCATCAAACCGGTCCATATCTGTCGGATGCCCGGCCATATGCACTACCGCGATGGCTTTTGTGCGGGACGTGATGGCGGCCTCGGCCTGGTCGGGGTCGAGGCAGAACGTTTCAGCGGATACATCCACCGGGACCGGCATCGCGCCGGCATTAAGCACCGCCGTAGCGGTAGCGACAAACGTGAAGTCGGGCACGATGACCTCATCGCCGGGGCCGATGCCCAGCGCGCCCATCGCTACCTCGAGCGCCGCGGTGCCGTTCGTGACCGCGATGCCATGCGCTACCCCGTGGTAGGCGGCAAACGCCGCCTCGAAGGCCGCCGTCTGTGTGCCGGGCGTGCGCCACCAGACGCGGCTGTCGAGTACAGCCAGGAGCGCCTCGCGCTCGCCGGCGTCGAAGTGCGGCCAGGCGGGGAACGGGGTCGATTTGACGGGTGTGCCGCCTTCTACTGCCAGTCGGGACATGGTTGGGTGCACCAGGGAAGGTTCGAGGAAGGAGGATGATAGACAATCACCGGGAGAGGTGAAACGTGTCGCCGGCCGTGTTTTGTAACCATTCGAATCCGTATCATCCTGTCGGCACCTTTTCCCAGACCCCATGACCATCGACGTCGTGGACGCCGCGACCGACGAGATCGTCGAGGCGTTCGCCCGCCTCATCCCCCAGCTGACCGACTCGGTGACCCCTCCGGGCCATGAGGCGCTGGCGCGGATGATCACTTCCGAGGCCACGACGCTGTTCGTGGTCCGGTTGGATGGGAAGATCGAGGGCGCGCTGGCGCTGGGTATCTACCGCATCCCGACCGGGGTGCGCGCCTGGATCGAGGACGTCGTCGTGTCGCCCGAGATGCGCGGGCGCGGCGTCGGGCAGGCGCTGGTCGAACGCGCGCTGACGCTGGCCCGCGAGGCCGGCGCCGCCAGCGTCGAGCTCACCTCCCGACCGGAGCGCGAGGCCGCGAACCGCCTGTATCAGCGCCTGGGGTTTGAGCTTCGGACGACCAACGTATACCGTTTTACCTTCGCGACCGCGTGACAGATACCACCCCATCAGAGCCGCCTCTCCTCCGCGTCGCCGGCGTGACGAAGCGTTTTGGCGCCGTCGAAGCGCTGCGGGGTGTCGACCTCGACGTGCGCGGCGGCGAAGTCGTGGCCCTGCTGGGCGACAACGGCGCCGGCAAATCGACGCTGATCAAGATCATCGCCGGCAACGTCGCCCCGGATGCCGGGGACATTCAGGTGGAGGGCGCCTCCGTGCTGCCGCTTTCGCCGGCGCGGTCGCGCGCGCTGGGGATCGAGACCGTCTACCAGGACCTGTCGCTCTGCCCGAACCTGGATGTCGTCGCCAACTTTTTTATGGGCCGTGAGCGGATGCGACGGCGGTTTGGCGTTTCGGTGCTGGATGAAAAGACGATGGCCGGCGAGACGACCGAGGCCCTCGAGCGGATCGGGGCGAAGTTGCCGTCGGTGAAGGTGGCGGTGGGTCATCTATCCGGTGGCCAGCGGCAGGCTATCGAGCTGGCGCGGTTCGTACACTGGGGCGGCCGGCTGGTCATCCTGGACGAGCCCTTCGCCGCTCTCGGTGTCGAGCAGACCCGCCGGGGGTTGGAACTGATCCAGCGCGTCCGCGAGCGCGGCATCGCGGTGATCGTCATCACCCACAACATGGCCCACGCCTTCCGCACGGCCGACCGCATCGTCGTGCTCCGCCAGGGCCGCGTCGTCAGCGACCGGCCGACGGCCGAGACGACTTCGGAGGAGGCGATCGAGGCGATTAATGGAGTGGCGATTAGCGAATAAACGATCAAGCGATTAGCGAATAAACGATCAAGCGATTAGCGAATAAACGATCAAGCGATTAGCGAATAAACGATCAAGCGATTA